>JARCMA010000227.1 GCA_030248405.1 Microcoleus sp. MP8IB2.171 | reverse complement strand
GCCGGATTTCTAGAACTATTAAATATGATGAATAAATTTCGTGGATATACAACATTAGACTCTGGATAAAGTTGGTATGCCGTTGTTTTATTTTGTCCATAGTGATGAAAGAGCGATAATAGTATTGACACTTTCGTAAATGGCTTCGCTGAGGTTGTAACCGAAAATAGTAATACTCATGTGCGTATTTTCACTAATAAAAAATTGAAGAGCAGTCGGTATTTCAGTAGGGATACTGATATTTATGACAGAACCGAATTAAAAAACAATTTTCAATGCACTATAAATAAGTATAATCTAAGCTTTTTGAATAAGATTTAAATTTTAACAAATATAAATATGGTTGTTTTGTACTTAATATGCGATAATAGTTAAAATTTATTAAGGATTTAAGTAAAGTCCTGAAAAAAACTAACGACAAAATTGCTGAATATACTGGTGTGATAGTAGAGGATAGCTTGGAGACAGAAGAGACGATTATTTTATAGTTAGAGTAATAAAGATAAAAGTAGTTGGCCCACTATGTAGTCCAACCAATTATTGTCTTTATCAAAACAAGGTAGTCCTGCATAGTCAGGACTACCTTATTTTAACAGGAACAAATGGCTGTACTTGCTTGAAAGTACCGATTTTTGTTACTCTTGTTAAAACCCAACTAAATTCCTATGAAATCAACTACTAGGGCGCTGAAAGAATGGAATGTAGCAGTTAATGCTTTGGAACAAGGTCAAACGATTGTGCTGTTGCGGAAGGGGGGAATTCGCGAGCAAGCAGGACAGTTCAATGTCACTGACAAACAGGTTTTGCTGTATCCAACTTTTGAACACCAACAGCCGGGTTTATTAAAGCCGGAGTTTGCACATCAAGTCAAGACTGTCGAATCTGGTTGGCATCTTGAAGTTATTAGAATTGGTAGTTGGGCGGAGATTACTGATGTTTTTTTGGTAGCTTGGGAACCGGCAATTACGGCGCTATTTCCTTACCATATTTGGAATGAAAGTTTTGTCAGCGATCGCCTAAAATGGAAACAAACTCAGCCAATTTATATTTTATTGCTGCGGGCTTATCGCCTTGCAGAAAGCCGCGAAATTCCCTACATTCCTGAATACGGCGGTTGCCGTTCTTGGATCGATTTGGCAGATGCTATTTCGCTGGAGGGGAGCCAAGCTGTTTTGAGCGATCGAGAGTACCTTGAACGCTCAAATGAAATCCGCAATCTGATAGCAAATCCTGCGAATGCTTCTGGTTCGCAGAGAGTGACAACGCTGACGGAAGGTAGCCAGGATTTTAGTCCTCATTAATAGTTTTTAATGTACTTTTCGAGAGGCGCGCTTCTACCAAACCCAGCCCAAAATCGGCAGCTAAGGCCATTAAAGCGGCCGGAATTGCCCCAGCCAAAAGTAACTGATTGTTGACGGTAGCAACGCCGCGAAAAATAAACACGCCCAAGCCGCCGGCACCAATTGCAGCGGCGATCGTTGCTAGCCCGATCGCAATTACCGTAGCAACTCGCACGCCCGCCAAAATTACGCCCAGCGCCAGGGGAATTTCCACTTGCCATAACAGTTGCATATCAGTCATTCCCATGCCTCTTCCGGCTTCCGTAATCGCTGGATCGACGCCGACAATACCAGTATAAGTATTCCGGATAATTGGCAGTAAAGAATACAGAGTGAGGGCGATAATTGCCGTGCGATCGCCTATTCCGCCCACTACTGGCACCGGGATTAGCAAGCCAAACAAAGCTAAACTGGGAATTGTTTGCATAATATTAGCAAATCCCAAAATTGGCTTTTTCAATTTGGGTTTTCTGGTGACTAAAATTCCTAGGGGCATCCCCACAATAATAGCGATAAAAATTGCAACAGTTACTAAATATAAGTGTTCACTGGCGCGCTGAATTATCTCAGCGCCATAGCGGTTGATAAAATTTATCATTGGGTAATTGGTTATTACTGATTGCTGTCAATCTTATAAATCATTTTCCATTTCAGGACTTGGTTCACCAGGATAGAAGCGAGAATCCAGAATTTCCTCTAAGCTGTAAAGGCAATTTTGAGGAAATGTTTTGAGAGGTAAATCGGTTTCTCCTACTGCCAAATCTCTACCGTTTTGATAAGCTTCTGGGAAAGCTTCTTGCAAGTAAGGTTTCAGACTTGGGTTGTCTTGTATCAGTCTCTGAGTGTCCCGCCGCTGCACTCGAATTGTAGACAGCCAGCTACGACTCCGCTGCTGGGGCTGATATTGCCACTTCAGCAAATGTCCCAGCAAAATGCTCAAAAGATTTCTAAGTTCTTGACGTTCCTGTTTGCCCAAAGATTCAATCTCCTCAATTAAATTTGGCAAGTCAAGTTGACTCCACTGACACTTGCGAAGTAACTTGGCTTGTTCTTGCGTCCAAGCATAGAAGTCTGTCTCGTAAAGACTGTGCATCGTTTGATTATCAGCTTAGTTACTAAAACTATATTATCAAATTTATGCTAAATTATTCAAATTTAGCTACTTGCAAACATTCAAGAAATGCGCGAGCTTCTGGATGCTGAGATTTGAGAAAATCATCAGGTGTTGCCAATTCAATCAATCGTCCATCTTGCATCAAACCAATTCTAGAAGCTAACAAAAAAGCTTCTTGAATGCCGTGAGTCACAAAAATCACAGTTTTACCCAGTTGCTGCTGCAATTGACCGAATTCTCGCTGCAATTCCAGACGAGTAATGGGGTCTAAAGCACCAAACGGTTCATCCATTAACAATATCGGAGGGTCAGCCGCCAGTGCTCTAGCGACGCCTACCCGCTGCCGCTGTCCGCCGGATAACTGATGGGGATAGCGTTTGGCGAACTGCTGGGGGTCGAGGTTGACTAATTCTAACAGTTGCCGGACGCGAGATTTAATACGATCGCCCTCCCAGCCTTCCAACTTTGGGACTAAACCGACGTTTTGCTCGACGGTAAAATGGGGAAACAAACCAATTTCTTGAATTACATAGCCAATTTTTCGTCGCAGTTGAATTGAATCCCACTCAGTTGTCCGTTTTCCCATGACAAGCACTTCGCCGCTGGTTGGCGTTAGTAAATTGTTAATCAATTTCATGGTAGTAGTTTTGCCACTACCGCTGCGTCCCAGCAATACTAAAACTTCTCCTTGCAGCACTTTGAAATTGAGTTTTTCTACTAAATGCCTGCGGTTGAGACGATATGTAACGTCGAGGCATTCGACAGCAACTTCATTATTGAGAGGCATGATTAGTTTCGGTGATGTTGGTTTTAATAAATCGTCAATCGGCTAGCGTCGCGGGACAATCTAAAATCTAAAATCCAAAATCTAAAATCTAAAATTGTCTTGGTTTTGCCATTCTAGCAGTAATGCTCGACATTGGAGGCAAGTTAATTTTTTAAGCAAGTCGCGAATTCCGTCTGGGGTGACAGGATATTCAGCACCGAGAAGTTCGGGGTTTACTGTGGCTGTCGGGTGCAATTCTGCAACAAAACCGTAGAGTTTTTGATTGGAGAAGGAACTGTTTATTGCCCAGCCGACGGTGTTAATGGGTTCGATGCGGGCGATCGCACTTTCTGTCAAGCCTAGTTCTTTTTTGATTATACCTGGAACTGCCGCTGCTGGCGTTGTGTCTTCTGGTACACGACCGCCGGGAAAGTCGAGAGTTGCTGCTGCTACGCCGGGGCGATACATCGGTGGGGGAAATAGCAATTTGTCAGCTTGAACGGTCAATATTACAACTGAATCTGCTCTTTCTACTCGCCAATATTCTACTATTTGTCCTTCGGTTGTTTGGAGATGTTCGGCGATTAGTTTGACCCAATGAGAGTTGATTTCTACAAATCTATCTAGGGTTTTCCAGTGGGATTTTTCGGTTGGGTTCATACTATAAAGAAGTTCGGCAACGGATTTTTTAACGGATGTAACGGATGGATATTGCATGAGGATCAGAAACCGGGTTTTTTGCGTCTACTTCGTTGCAGCCCACAGATTCGGTAAAAAACCCGGTTTCTCAGAGTCGGAGTGCGTCCAAGACTGAGGAATTAAGAACCTCCTAGCCGTCGGGTGCGGTTGCTGTGAATCCGATGTTTTTACGATCGTAATTGATAATTGTCGATCGCCCAAATAGCCGATCGACCTTTCCACCTTTGAGCCACTTTTCCCCTCTCGATTGTAAATTTTTGCAACAAGCTACACATTGATCCAGATAATTCAGTAACATAGACTACATAATCAAAATTTATCTGCCGCTCTGGGTTGTTAAAACCCCGCAAGGAGTGCAGACTCTTAGCTCGACAGACAGGAGTAATTATGCAACTGCAAACAGATATTCGTACTTGGCAATCTCAAGCAACGCCCGGAAGCTTCGCCGGTGTCCGCGACTGGGAAAAATTTGGCTGCGCCATACCTGCACCAAAATTGGCTCCTTCTATGTGGGTTAAATTGTTCAATCCGCCAACCGCATTCAGCTTTGACGAAGCGTGGCTGTTGTGTGAATGTTCGGAAGAACAGTGGCTAGCTTGGATTCCTGATTATGGGGAAATTTTACTGAGTACACATGAATTTTGCGCTACTAAATCGTGAATTACGCAGACAAACTTTCATAAACCGGCTGTTAAAATCCATATCCCTCCGGTTCCACGGGATTTTTGGGAAAAAAGCTGGTTTCTGCGTAATTATGTCGTTTGCAGTGAGGAATGCAAGTCCTTATCATAGTTTAAGGACTTGCATTCCTCACTACAAACCTCTTATATGATGTCGTTTCAGCCGATATCATAGAAGTCCTAATCGATATTAATTGAAATTTCGCCAACAAAAAGAGCAATAGGTTTTCTATTGCTCTTTTTGTTCAAAAACACTCTCTAGTTTTTATCTTTAAGATAGCGGAAGTTATATCAACTGACCTCGATTGACCCCAATATCGCTGCGGTGACGGGTTTAGTGTATTGATGCTTGCATGGGAGATATTGGTGAACCCGCCCTTACAGCAATTACAGTCAATTTAGCCCCTGTGATATTGCTGGCTTATTTGCAAACTGCACGGTTATTTGCGTTTCTGACAATCGTGCCTACTTTGCCATTAATCTGAATCGGGTTCTTAGTGCTGGCTCGAATCAAGAGTGGTTGTTTGGCGAGACATTCTCTGATTGATGCTGCCCAGGCGGTGAGAGCTCCGGTGTATTCTGTACGACCCGCTGGGGCGCGAAACTGATCGGTAATTAGGAAATCCGAGGTGATGCTAGTGTCAGTAGCAACATTGGTAATAATTGGAAAGTCAAAAGCTCTGGGCAAGGTTCTGTCCTGGATTCTGCCCGGTAGCAACTGGTATTTCTTCGATCCACCCTTGTAGTCAATACCTGCTTCAGGGCTTGTGGGAGGGCTTGTTTGAGCCAAGGCGGAAACAGGCAAGCTTGCTACCAAAACGGTGCAGCAACTCCAAAATAATTTCGATTTCATCTGATTCATCTCCTCAACTTTATGACGATTAGCACTAATTTAGGTATGCTCAAAAGACACTAGCTTTTATTGAGAAAGCGCCTGATGATATTGAGCTTTTGAGTTTGAGTTCAATTTACCTAATTTATTACCAAACATCTTCAAAAATGTTAAAACTGGTTTGCCTGACAAGCTGTAGAAAAGTTTCAGTTGAGTTAGATATTTACACATCTGAAGTTGTTACAGCATTGGGGAGTCGGTTTTACCAGAATGATTCATTTTCGATCGATGTCATTGGAACTTTATCAAATTTTGTCTCAGATATCAAGTTTTACCGATCGCACATCACATCTTAACACTGTCCCAGCAGCTCGATCGCCCTTTGAGTGTTACGCGCTCGCCCCAGGGCGAGAAAGATGCTACAGTGCATCGATGGGCGTTTGAGTGTTTTCAAGCGACAATAGGCAGAGAAGGGGCTTGAAATAGGTGAATTTAGTGGAAGATAGCAAAAAAATTATAGACTTATCGGAAATCATGAGTGTTCCCGCGGCTCCTGCGGGTTACAAATCGGGCTTTGTGGGTATTATCGGGCGGCCGAATGTCGGCAAATCCACGCTGATGAATCAGTTGGTGGGGCAGAAAATTGCGATTACTTCGCCGGTGTCTCAGACGACGCGCAACAGGCTGCGGGGCATCCTGACGACGGATGAGGCACAAATTATTTTTGTCGATACTCCGGGAATTCACAAGCCACATCACCAACTGGGTAAGGTTTTGGTGCAGAATGCGCGCACGGCGATTCAGTCTGTGGATGTGGTGCTGTTTGTGGTGGATGGTTCGGTGGAATCGGGTGGGGGCGATCGATATATTATCGAAATTCTCAGCAATTGCAAAATTCCGGTGATTTTGGGGATGAATAAGTTGGACGAACAACCGGAGGATTCCGTGTTGATCGATCGCACTTACGAACAAATTGTCAATCCTGAGTGGCCAGTCGTCAAGTTTTCCGCTCTCACGGGCGAGGGTGTCGAGCCGCTGCAACAATTGTTAATCGAACATCTGGAGGTTGGGCCCTATTATTATCCGCCCGATTTGGTCACAGATCAGCCGGAACGCTTTATTATGGGCGAGTTGATTCGGGAACAGATTTTGCTGCTGACGCGGGAAGAAGTGCCGCATTCCGTAGCAATTGCGATCGACATTGTTCAAGAAGAAGCGAAAATTACCCGCATTCTGGCGACGATTCACGTAGAACGGGATTCCCAAAAAGGTATTTTAATCGGTAAAAGCGGCAGTATGCTCAAGTCGATCGGCAGTGCGGCCCGCGAACAGATTCAAAAGTTAATTGAGGGTAAAGTGTATTTAGAGTTATTTGTCAAGGTGCAGCCGAAGTGGCGGCAGTCCCGCACTCGTTTAGCGGAATTGGGCTATCGCGTGGAAGATTGAAACTATTGAAGTTCCATCCAAAGAAGAACCAGAAAAAATAGCTAATTTTTTGACAGCGATCGATAAAAAGATTGAAGCCATTGCCCAACAAATCGAATTAACTAAGCAATTCAAAAAAGGCTTGTTACAAAAAATGTTTGTGTAAATCGTTAAAATATAGCAATCCTAAATGATTTGTACATATTTGTAGGGGTAGTGCCCCCGTGCCTACCCCCAGCGTAAAGAGGGCAACCACGGAGGGTTGCCCCTACAAGAATTACACAACTGATTTAGGACTGCTATAGTACCAAAGCTAACCAAGGAATGATTTCCCATGATTGCCATTAAAGAAAACTTTCCCCAACTCTCCCCCGAAGAATACTTTGCTTGGGAAGAAAAGCAACTAGAAAAACACGAATTGATCAACGGTCAAGTTTATCCTATGGGCATCTGTGGGATGAGCGGCGGCAGTAAAAACCATAGCTTACTTGCTGCCAAATTTATCACATTATTTAGTAATCATTTAGAAGGGAGTAGCTGCGACACCGCAACTTCAGACCTAAGAATTAACATTGTCGGCACAAATAACTACACCTACCCCGATGTCAGCGTCACCTGCGACGATCGCGATAAAACCACAACCCAATATATTACCTATCCCAGCCTCATCGTTGAAGTTCTCTCTCCTCGCACCGAAGCATACGATCGCGGCGGCAAATTTAGAATGTACAGTAAAAATCCAGCCTTACAAGATTATTTATTAGTCAGTTCCACCAGCATCGAAATAGACTTGTATCATAAAAAAGATACAGGCGAATGGCTGATCATTAACTACCAAGCAGGCGACACCATAGAACTCAAAAGCATTAACCTAAGTTTTGCGATCGAGCAAATTTATCGAAACCTCGACCTTACCCCAGAAACAACACCTTAAAATTGAAAAAGCTTGTTACAAAAAATGTTTGTGTAAATCGTTAAAATAGTACGAAAGCTAACCAAGGATAAACCCATGTTAACCCTAGAAATGGCAATCCAAAAAATCCAACAATTTCCCCCCGAACAGCGCAATAAAGTTATTGAATATATCGAATTTCTGGAATTTCAAGCCCATCGACAACAAGAAAAACAACCCCAAACACCCCTTGAGCAAAATCAAGACTTTTTCGCCCTAGCGGGAATTTGGGAAGGGAAAAATATCACCTTAGACGACATTCGCAAAGACGCATGGGGTCAAGAAAATCAATGATTTTGTGTGACACCAATATCCTCGTTGAGTTTTATAAAAACAACAACGCTATCATTCAAGAACTACTACCAATTTCATAAAGTAGCGCTAGATATTACCCCCCCAACCCCCCCGAACTCGCGGGGGGGCTCAGACTTCATCCATAGCACATATGAAAGAAAAATGGTATACGTCAAATCGGTAGCCATAACCTAACTATTAGCGTTATCACCAGAGCCGAACTGTACTATGGCGCGATCGACAAAAACGAACTAAACCGCATTCAAAAACACCTAGACCTCCTCCAAAATATTCCCATCGATCGGCAGTGCGGCCCGCGAACAGATTCAAAAGTTGATTGAGGGTAAGGTATATTTGGAGTTATTTGTCAAGGTGCAGCCGAAGTGGCGGCAGTCGCGCACTCGTTTGGCAGAATTGGGCTATCGGGTAGAAGAATAAAACTTTGGCAGTTGGCAGGTCGTTTCCCTCTCAGGTCTGAAGACGCTGAGTTTCCCACTTATAGTAATTCTGTATGAAGCTGCACAGAATGGGAAGCCTGAAATCCTTTCCTGTAAAGGATACATTCTATGCAGCTTCACAGAAAAATGGTATTACCGAGTGTTTCTTATGAACTACCGAGACCACATCACGATCGAAGCAAATAAACGCGGTGGTAAGCCTTGTGTACGCGGCTTGCGAATTACGGTTTATGAAGTGCTTGAGTACCTGGCTTCCGAGATGACCGAAGCAGAAATTCTAGATGATTTCCCCGATTTGACGCGAGAAGATTTAAAAGCCTGTATTGCTTATGCTGCTGACCGTGAGCGTCGGTTTATGACCGCGACCTTATCGGCATGAAATTACTTTTTGATGAAAACTTGTCGCCCAAGGGGTATTTTTTCATCATTTTTTATAGGATAGGAAGGATTAATTAGGGAAACTCAAATGGCAATTAACACTTCTTTAGAGGAACGGCTTGCAGCAGTGGAAGCAGCGATCTCTGAGTTGCAGAAGCAAATTGTGGCTTCTCAACCGACGAATTGGTTGCAACAAATTATAGGGTCTTTCAAAGATGAACCTGCCTTTGAAGAGCTACTTGCCTATGGACGAGCGATTCGCCAAGGGGATGAGTCTCTCCTCGAAGCTCAAGATGAGCTATGAAATATTTACTGGATACAGATCATCTGAGTATTCTTCAACGTCAAGCAGGCATAGATTTTAGCAACCTTTCGACGCGCATGGCTCAGTACCCGCTATCAGATTTTGCCGTATCGACTGTAACGTTTCATGAACAGATGCTTGGCTGTCACGCTTATATTAATCGTGCTCGTAACCCGGATGACGTAGTGAGAGGGTATACAATGATGGCGCGGCTCGTTAGTGACTTCAAAGTGTTGCCCCTTGTCTCATTCGATACAGGTGCGGCTACAACATTTGATCGATTACAGTCACAACGGATTCAACTGGCAAAGATGGATGCTCGGATCGCGGCAATTGCCATGTTCCGTGGGTTGATTTTGTTAACCCGTAATCATAGAGATTTTGGTAAAGTAACAGGGTTATCGATCGAAGATTGGACAGTTTAAAGCGTCAGTAGAAATAGTAGTCAATCCCGTTGCTCTTTGAATATTCATGCCTTCATACAGCCGATCGCCGAGAGTGTGAGATCGACTCTAAATGCTCTCTAATCTAAAATCTAATAAAGATAGCTTTTTTCAGTGCGGTGGCTTAAGTGATTGAGTCGAATCGTGCGGCGAATTCGATCGAGGAAAGGAGATTCCGATAGGGAGTAAGAACAGGTTGACATACATCATCATCAAGCTGCGGTATTATTCGATTATATCCAGTATTGTACCGCAACTGCGATACAATTATAAGTTAGCCAGCTTTGTTTAGGGTTGGAGTAGTCCATAAGAGCTATCTGTTGGATGATCTCACCCTAAAAATTGGGAATAGTGCAAACTAGCAAGCTCTTACCACATATATTTGAATACCAGTTGAGTTAAGAACGTGCAAGGCTCTAACAGCATTGATAAATTAATTTTTGAGAAAAGAGATACTCAAATTTTTAATATTCCTGATACTAAGACTAGACTCTCAACTTTACAGAACTATTTTTTTCCACGTTTAGAGATACTCTTACGTCACACCCTTGATGTTGTAGCGGATGTTTACCATGTTAACCCATACGATAGAATGACATTTGTTTATTGTCCTAGTCATCGTGAGAAGGCTAAGGAAAATAAAGACTATGGCTTTGTTCATATTGGAGTGGCAGGAAAAAGAAGGCGTGATAGACCTCTGAGAATTATCAAAAGAGATGGTACTCCTTTTGTTCTGCACGTTTCATATCTGACATTCAATGTGTTGCCTAATGGTACGATGCACGTTAATTTACTACCATTTCGTCAATATGTTGATGATGCCCACATAGCCGAAATTTCAGCCTTAGTCGAAAAGCACAGCGAGATTCTGCTTCCATTATTATCCTTAGCTCATATTTCTTATAATTCATTCCTACCTTTGCATAATTTAATTCTTTTAAAGGACAAATATATAACGCTCTTTTCACCGAAATATTATTTCCCTGTGAGTTCTGGACGAGGGTTTGATGAATTAATTATTGCATTCGTATTACTCTATGCGTTGGAGGAGTCATTTATTTGTATCGCTGAGGGAGAAGAACCTGAGCTTGCAAAAATGCTTGAACAGTTTAAGGAATGGTATGTCAAGCTTCCCAATATTGAGGATGAGATAGAAGAAGGAGAAGAGGAAGAAAATCTTGGGCTTTCAGAGATTCCTGAGCTAGATAGTTATTCTTTTGTCCGTGCTGGTAAATGGTGGGCAGTTCTGGCTAGGGATAAATGGAAATGTCTTAGCTGCGGTAGATCCTCACGAGAGGATGGAGTTTTATTAGAAGTTGACCATATCATTCCTCGGTCAAAAGGTGGTTCTGATGACATGATTAATCTACAGACCCTTTGCAAAAAATGTAACATTGGCAAAAGCAACAAAGATAGTACAAGATTATAAGTCGGTCATATGGAGGTACTAAATTAGTTGTAGCGAGCACCGGGCTAACAAGTCGATAAAGCGGACGGACGAAAGACATGGGCGCTGAGTGTGAATTTTTTTGCCGCCGCTTATCTTAGCCGTTATCTCGCAAACGCTGCTTGACTTTCGAGAGGATTCGGAATCTCGATCGAGAGCTTGACCTACAGAAAATTGGTAGAATCAATAGATACGATTCGATCGCGCACCCATGCAACAAGCTAGTAGATCCAATCTTTTCGCCAAACCTCAAACGAGGAGATTTTTAAATGCCATTGGCTGAACTCAAGTCCAAAATCCAGGAACTTTCAAAAATTGACAAGCTTCGGCTGATGCAGTTTCTGGCAACAGAACTGGTCAAAGAAGAAGATGCAACAAACTTTTTTGTTGCCGATCGAGAGTATCCGGTCTGGTCGCCTTACAATTGCTCTGAGGCTGCCAATGTTTTAATGAATCTTCTGACGACAAAACAACAAGAACAGAATGATTGACGCTCAGAGATTTCCCTACAAAATCATTGACCTGGCATTTGCCTGGACACAAGCAACCAATGTACCTTTGATTTTGGGGCAAGCTAATTTCTTCTTCGAGTTTGAGGTCTGTTTCTTCCGGGCACGTTCAGAATTTGAAATCCGTCCTAAGCAGAGTGAATAGAAATGAAGACACTCCAACTATACCGTTATCTCGTAAACGCTGCCTCACCTTGGATATGGTTCGGAATCTCGATCGAGAATTAAGGATTCCGTAGGAGATTCCGATCGAGCCTTATCCTGCGAAAAAACTTAGAAACCTGAAGGCGAAGAAAAACCCGCCCTAAAAGGACGGGACTTTAGCCCTCCGCTACACTCCGCTAATTACCAACAACTATTAAGGCAACTCAACGGAACTCGGTTTAGCAATGTGAGGCAAACCCCAGCCTAATTTTTCCCGCAAAATGTGGAAAAACTCAAAGGATTGTATCCGAACAAAACGCGCTGGGTAGGGCGATCGCTCGACTTGCACCCAATCCTCCGGCAAAACATAACATCCGCCGTTCCCATCTACCACCATTACCAGGCGATTCGGACTCGCCGGCAAAATTTTGACCGGCTCGGTGTTGGAAAACACCAAAGCCCGCGAAGCCATCGAATGGGGGCAAATAGGGATCAATTGCAGCACCGGCACTCCCGGAATAATTACAGGCCCGCCCGCAGAAAGGGCGTAAGCTGTCGATCCTGTCGGAGTCGAGATAATTACTCCATCTGCGGCAATGTCAATAGAGGCGTGCTGACCGATCGCCACTTCAAAATGACACATACAAGTCAGCGGTTCCCGGTGCAGCACCATTTCATTGAGACAAAGCGCTTCCCAAAGGCAGGCATTGTCCCGAAACAGCCGCACGGCCAGCATTGACCTTTCTTCGATTTCGTATTCTCCGGCGATCGCCTTTTCCAAAGCTTGCGGGAGCAAGTTTAGGTAAGTTTCTGTTAAAAAGCCCATGTGACCGGTATTGACAGTCAGCAGCGGTATTCCGATGGGAGCAACTTGGCGAAATGCCGACAGCACCGTACCGTCGCCGCCCAAAACCACTGCAAACTCCATGTCGCTGTCAAAACCGGGGGGGACGAGTTGGTCGATCGGATTGTGGCACATCGGGCGATCGGGGCTAGAATAGCCCAGAATTCCTCCCGAACCAGAAACCGAGCAAACCTCCCAGCCGCGGGCAGTCAGCTTGTCTTCCAACTCTGCGGCGATGCGACAAGCCACAGGTTTAACGTCGTTGTATATAATCCCAGCTTTCGGCACTTTAAAATGTAAAGGGCATTTTTTGTTTACTCCGTTTTTTAGTCTTAAGCTGCTCGTACTCTATTTCCTTGAGCTTCTTCATAATCAGATTAAAGTATTCTTCGAGATAAGACTCCAAAGTAGTAGTTTCTTTGGGGTCAATTCCGAAGACGCTATAAACTTCATCCATCGAAGCTTTCAAGGGTTTTCCGGCTGCTAAAACTTCTGAAAAAGCCAATCTGTCAGCTACGTTCCAACTCCACTGAAAGAACTTAGCAAATTGACGAGTAGCCTGCAACAAGGCATCTGGCGTGCGGGTGATTTTGGCTTGTTTGCCAGAAAGCCGCTCGCACAACCGCACAATTTCCTCAGCATCCCAAGCTCGATTTCCCACCACCGGAAAGGTTTTTTTCTCGGTTTCGGGAACGGTAAGAGCTCGGACGGCAAACTTTGCCACGTCCTGAGTGTTCATATAAGCAAGGGCTGACGGCTTGTTGGGCAGCCAGACTGCCTGACCATCCAAAATCGGCATTGCGTACAGGTTCACCAGTCCTTGCAAAAATCCGCAAGGTCTCAAGATTGTGTAATCTAGACCGGATTCTGCTAAGAAAAGCTCGGTACAGCGCTTGATTTCCAACAAGGGAACTTGCGGATATTTCTCAGCATCGAGAAAGGAAAAGAAGATGTAACGCTTGATGCCTGCTGCTGCTGCTGCTTGGATTAGCGATACTTTTCCGTCCCAGTCTACTCTTTTGATGCTGACAGAATCTGCCGCGCTGGCTGTTGCTGCATCGATGATAGCAGTGACGCCTTCTAGTGCAGGAATCAAGCTGTCGGGCTGACAAAGGTTCCCCGGTACGAGTTCAGCGCCCCATTCTTTCAAAAATGCAGCTTTTCTGTAATTTCTGACTAAACAGCGCACCTGGTAGCCCTCGTCTAGGGCGCGGCGGGCTATTTGGCGGCCGAGGGTGCCTGTGGCTCCTACAATCAATAAAGTCATCTAGGGATTAATTTATGAATCTTAAACTTTCTATAAGATAGTATCAGGTTTTCGTTATGTTTTTTATAAAAACTTAACAAAAGCCTGATTTTTTCTCATTTTGGACTTAAAAGCTTCGGCAGCAGGCTGGCTATGGGTGGCAGGCAGAAGCTAGAAGGCTTAATTTAGAAGACTTCTGAATGATTGTTGCAAAAACTTATTCTTCGCCGCCTTGCAGTTTGAGCAGGAGGAAGCCTCCGCCTATACCCACGAAAATTAGGGAAAAGGACAAAAAGGCTGCATTGAAAATTTCAGGATTCATGGTTTTATATGTCTAATTGGGCGATCGCATTAAATAAAGATAATATAATTTGGGGCAACCAGGTACATGAATGCTAGAATTTCAGTGCCGAAATTCCTGTATTTTGTTGGAGAAAACTGCCTTGAGTCTCGATCGGGAATCAAAACTAGCTGTAACTCTGGGAGATCCGGCGGGAATTGGCCCGGAAGTGATTCTCAAGGCATTGGCAGATCCCGCTGCTGCTTTGATGGTAACGGTTATAGGTTCTAGGATAGTTTTGCAGCAAACTTACGATAAGTTGCGATCGAGCAATCCAGCAGCAGAAGCGGCAAATCCCGAAACATTAAATATTATTGATATCGAACCAGACAGCAAGTGGGGCGAAATTGTCCCCGGTGTGGGTAGTGCAGCTAGCGGGGCGGCTAGCTTTGCGTATATGGAACAGGCGATCGCCCGTACCCTTGCCGGCGAATTCTCGGCCATTGTCACCGGCCCCATTTCCAAAACTTGCTGGCAGGCGGCCGGTTACAATTATCCCGGACAAACAGAACTCCTCGCAGAAAGGGCGAAATCGCAGCGGTTCGGAATGCTGTTTGCCGCCACATCTCCTCACAGCGGCTGGACGCTGGTAACTTTACTCGCTACCACACATATTTCCCTGCGTCAAGTCCCCGATGCGTTGAGTCCCGAATTACTGAGTGAAAAACTAGAATTACTGATAGACTGTTTGCGGGAAGATTTTGGGCTGGAAAGACCGAAAATTGCGATTTCTGGCTTAAACCCTCACAGTGGGGAAAATGGCAAACTGGGAAATGAAGAGCAAGATTGGATGATACCGTGGTTGGAAACGCAGCGCGATCGCTTTCCTCAAGTGCAGTTAGACGGGCCAGTCCCCCCCGATACCCTGTGGGTAAAACCGGCTAAAGTTTGGTACGGTTTAGCCACAGAAGCTCACGACGGTTACTTGGCAATGTACCACGACCAGGGGTTGATTCCAGTAAAATTGATGGCTTTCGATAAAGCAGTCAACACTACAATTGGCTTGCCTTTTGTCCGCACATCTCCGGATCACGGCACAGCTTTTGATATTGTAGGTCAAGGGGTTGCGGATGCCTCCAGCATGAAGGCAGCATTGCAGTTAGCGGCTCAGTTGGCTAGTCGCAGAACAGCAGTTAAAATAGGGCGATAGCTTTAGTACGCCTGACGCTTGGAAAAATTGTGTCATTCCTATTGATTTTCGCTGGGGTGAGGCGGCAAGCAAGCTGGTAATTTCCTTCGGTCGATAAAAATCAACTTTTGGTAGCTCAGTATGGCAGAATATAATGATAATTCAGGCAAAATATATCAGTCAGAAAAAGAAGTTTCTGATGCAACTCAGGCAAGTTCTAAAGCTGGAGAGCAACTTCAGGAATTGCTAATCATACTGACTGAATTTCAGTTATTGAAAAAATCCAAAAAAGAGCCAAGCGAGCTGAAATTACCGCTTTCGGAAAAGTCGGTTCAGCGATTAGAGGATGAGGAAAATCGGCGCAAACAATTGTCTTTTCTGATCGAATCACCGAGTATTGTACCGGAAGTATTAACTAATGATGAAGAGATCCCCTCTCAAAGACGAGAAAACAATAATGAGGAACCAGATTTATCTATAGCCGGGAAGGTATCTAAAAAAAATCGACCGTCTGAGGAAGAGTTAGAACAAGCAGTAGAGGAGTTTAAGCGGTTGCAGCAACTGCTGTTTGAAAGGGATTTACCGGAATTTTACAGTAATGTTTTGAGCGTGGAACAAAGGTTAGAAAATTTTGAGAAGTTGATGTCTGAACCCCAAGAGTTGATGACTTTACTGAAACCGTTAATTCCTGAGTTAGTGAGAGATGAATTAGAGGGGTTGAAGTCGGAATTAAAAAAGGCGATCGCACTCGCTAGCAGTAATAATAATAATCCGCTCGAATTGCAGGCAAAATTAGCGGATTTGGAAAATCAAATTGCTAACTTCAACCAGCAGCAACTGCCGAATTCAGAACAGTTAATGCAACGGCTGATGCCGGTGGTGGGCGATCTGCTAACCCGCAAGGTAGAGGAATCTAAGTTAGAGGTAGCTTCGGCGATCGCACCAAAAGTCAATCAAGTAATTCACAATCAAAACGGACTTGAAGAACACGTAGTAAGAATTGAAGATAGAGTTGCGAATATTCAGCAGCGTTACCAGCAGCAACCGGAAGATTTAATCAAGCAGCTAGTACCAGTAGTTAGCGAATTGCTGAACCGCAAAATTAGTGAATTAAAATCAGAGATTGTAGAAGCTGTTACCCCCTCAGTACAGGTAAGAATAGCTTGGGTAGAAATAGAAGAAAAAGTATTGAGCATCATCGAAAGCCGACTGGCTACACAACAGTCGCCAATTCAGAAGCCAGAAGAGATAATGGCGATGCTAATGCCCGCAATAACTGATTTGCTGAATCAAAAAATCGATGAATCAAAATTACAGGTAGCAGCGACGATTGAACCTTTGATAGAATCAGCAATTCTTCAAAGAGAAGTTCAAGGAAAATTGAGCGATGTAGAAAGTAGACTAAATAATCTTCAGCGACAGCAAAAATCTCAGCCGGAAGATATAATGGCAAGGTTAATGCCGTTAATGATCGAGTCGCTGAACCGGAAAATCGAGGAGACAAAGTTAGAGGTGAGAGAGGCGATCGCACCTGGTGTCAACACGGCTATTCAAAACAGCGGTATTGCAGCACAAATATTAAATAATGAAACTAAGATTGTCGAAGTTCAACAGCAAGTTTTAGCCGAGATAGAAGGGTTGATGGCAAGAATAATGCCAGTGATTGTAGAAATGCTGTCCCGAAACATCGGGGAAGCAAAGCTAGAGATAGAATCTGCGATCGCCCCCGCTGTCGATGCCATCATTCAGAATAAAAGGATTGATCAAAGACTCGCGAATATCGAACAACAGATTGTGGCGATCGAACACCGGATTTATGAATCGACAGACTTGTTTACCGATTTACTAAAACCTTTGATTGACGAGCTGATGGTTAGCCATCACACCCAACTGGAAAAGTCGGTCATCCAATCTATTTTACCATTATTAGATGAAGCGGTAGGTTATAATTACAATCTCAACGGTAAAGTAGAGGAGCTCGATCGCAAAATAACTGATGCGGAATGGGGAGGCGATCGGGAAGAATTAGTGGCGAAAATTAAAATGATTTTCCCGCAAATGATGCTCCAAACAATTAATGAGTCAAGACAATTATTTGCCGAAACCATAGCTCCGATAATTGATGAAGTAATTAATATCAAAACCCGAGAAAACAGGCAGTCGATGGGATTAGCCATAGCCGCGTCTCTTCCTGTGGGAATCAGCAACAGAATCAGTGAATCGCCCGATGAAATTGCAATGGCGATCGCACCGGAAATGGCCTCTGCCATCAGACAGCAAATTGCTCTCAAACAAGAAGCCATGTCAGATGCACTCTATCCGATCATCGGCAGCACAATTTTAAAATACATGGCCGAGACGATGCGGCATATCAACGAAAAACTCGAATCATCCTTAAGCCCAGAGGGAATTACTCGCAAAATTAAAGCCAAATTGCAGGGAATTTCTGAAGCTGAATTGCTGATGAAAGAAACAACACCATTGACTGTTAAAGCTGTATTTTTAATCCAAGCAGCATCAGGCTTAGTAATTTCGGCAGTGCAGCCGTCTGAAAGCGAAGAGCTAGAATCAGAAATGATATCGGGGATGCTGACTGCTATTCGCTCTTTTGTCAACGACTGCATATCTCAATCGGGAAATATTGCAGAGATTGATGCCATAGAATACGGGACATCTTCGATCGTATTGGAAGTAGCCGGTTCGTGTTATTTAGCAGTAGTTATCCAAGGAGGAACTCGCCAGTGGTTTAAGTACAAAATGCGAGCGATATTCAAAAATATTGTTCAAGAATACGGGGATAAAATTCAGGCATTTAACGGAGATCCAACCAGTGTACCTCCAGAAGTAAAATTGAATTTGCAAAAGTTAATAGATACAGAGGTAAAAGTTAAATCTGCTAAAATTCCAATTTTACCAATAATCGGTTTGGCAGCGTTAGGTTTAATTGGCGTACCTTGGGGTATTCATCAATACCGCAGCGGAATTTCAGCGACTTTAGAAGCAGATACAAATTTAGCTTTACAATCTGTTCCAGAGTTATCGGTTTATCGTCTTGTGGCAGATGTTAAAGATCAAGTGTTGGAGATTTCGGGACGAGTGCCGAATCAAAAGCTGCGAGCGAAAGCAGAAAAAATCGCTCAGCAAGCCGCTCCCAAATTAAGAATTGACAATAAAATTATAGCCGTTGAAGTACCTCCAGATCCAGTTTTAACAGAAGCCGATGTCAAGCGGACTGTGGCTCTTTTGAATAAATTAGAAAGCATTAATATCTCGGCTCGCTATGCAGAGGGAAAAGTCGCCGTTGCAGGGAGCGTGAGCAAAGCGACAGATGCTCAGAAAATCACTCAAGCTTTTGAGAAAATTCCGGGGGTGAAGTCTGTAACAAATACAGTGGGAATAGGCACTCAACCGCCGTCACAGGCGATAGATGTTCGCCTTTATTTTGGTGTGGGTTCGGCAATTTTATCGCCGAAAGACGTAGCACAAAAGCTTGGGAAAGTCAAGGAATATATGGAGGAAAATAGCACGAAGAGTTTGAGGGTAGTTGGTTACAGCGATTTTAACAGCAGTCCTGCGGAAAATCAAAAGTTGGCTCTGGAAAGGGCGATAAATGTGAAAGCTGCTCTGGTTAAACAAGGGATAAATGGCAATAGAATTCAAGTTGCTTCTACTAAGGGCCGTCCTGAAGGTGTGGAGGCTAATCAACCGCTGTGGCTGAGCAGATTGGTCATATTTGAGGTGGTAAATTAAATTTGGGAATTGGGAATTGATAATTGGGAATTGGGAATTGGGAATCGGTAATCGGTAATCGGTAATTAGTAATTGAGAATTGAGAATTGGTAAATAAGAGTCGGCGGTTAGAAACCGCGACTACACAAACGAAGTAAATAAGAGTCGGCGGTTAGAAACCGCGACTACACAAACGAAGTCCGCCTCCGCGGACTGAAGAAGAAGAAGTCGGCGGTATTAAAGGCGGATTTGGTGTGATTAATGATTTTTAATTTAATCGCACTCGCCCGGAGGTAATTGCTTGTATTCGATCGCCCGCCAAGCATACTAACAACCGGCCGCATCCGTCAATACCCGCCGCTTGTCCGCAGATGGTTTCCGAGGCAAGCTCGATCGCCACATTACACCCAATCAGCGCATCGCGGCGGCGCAATTCCGGCAAAAGTAGCGCTAAACCGGACTTTTCGGGTGGCCTGTCGGTGGTGGAAAACATATCGGCTAGTTGGAGTAAATAGTGCCGCAGTCGATCGAGCAAACACAGTTCATCGGGTACATTACTAGCAATAGAATGCAGGCTTACCGCATTGCCGATCGCCCTGGCATCCAATCCCGCAGCCGCAAAATCTACGCAGCGGTTGAGTCCAATTCCCACAACGGCGCGAGTGCCAAAATTGTTGCCGGAAGTGGCTTCACAGAGAATTCCGGCTAATTTGTGGCGATCGATCCAAACATCATTTGGCCATTTCAGCCGCAACGTATCGCGACATTCGGGAACTAAATCCTCGATCGCGAAAATCACGGCCAAACCGACTGCTAAACTGAGTCCGGGCAACAGATTGGGATTAAGGTTGTCGAGTACAAAACTAGCAGTCAAAACACCGCTTGGGGCGTGCCAGGTGCGATCGTGTTGCCCGCGCCCGCTGGTTTGCCGCTTAGTAAATACTACATCTCCGTGGTGCAGTTGGGCCGCGCGGGCGATCGCCCAGGTGTTGGTACTCGGGCAGGTATCTAAGGAGTGCAGCCAGTGACGGTGGTTTGGGCTGGGTTGTGGAGATGCGGGCACGGGAATTAATCGGTGTTTTTTTAGGGATTTGGGCGATCGGCATTTTCGTCAGTGTTAATTTTTGCCGTTGCGATAGAAGTCTTCTCTAAGTAATAGAAAAAACCCTTCAAAAATCCTTGGAAAATCAGTTCCGCTTTTGGGAATAGCAAGGCGGGCTAAATTGATAAATCTGAGCGCCAAGTAGGCAAATTAACTTAAACTTGGAATAACAACAAAATAACAGTATGGATCAACCTTACCTCCTCTTGATTGAACTATCCCAAGGATTGTCTGAAGCGCTGATCTTAATCAGAGGATATCTTTCAGAAGATAGCTTCACGATCAAGATGGAAAAGGAGTGGAAAAAAGCCGTGCGACAGTCTGGATAGAAAGGGGCAATTTATCATCTTTGGTGGGAATCATCGAGCGATTCGCTTTGGGATGTAGCACGTCTTCACATCCGTTGGAAGTTAAAAGTCGCGCTCAACGGGTTGGCAGATACTACCTTACTGATTTAATTTCAAACATTCCTGAGAAATCTGTATCATTAATTGGTTACTCCCGCCACCAACTAATTACACAGGTATTTAAGGATCATTGATTTCCGATAGACTCGTACTCAGTCGATGGTACGAATGCTCTAGAGGTGACAAATCAATATCCGCACTTGATTTACCGTCGTACTCAAAAGGATTGTCAAGATCGTAGATGAGAAACAACAAATACATGAATGACGTAAATAGAAAACCTGAAACCAACAAATTGGCAATGAAATATTCGGTATAAGTTGTCAACAGAGCAAAGCTTGCGGCAATTATCAGAGTATGGAGCAAGCCATAGGCGGATGGCAGAAAGTCTGTATTACGAATTCTTTGAATTCGGGCAATAACCAGACGAACTTTTCCCTGTTCACCTTGAAGGCGAGCCATCAAAGGAGCTTCGCAAAACTTTGACAATGGAACCAACAATTGGTTGAGGTTCGTAACAGTATTTTCAACTCTTAAGAATGGCTTATTTTGTTTTAAACAGAGTAGAACAGAGTTCAGGATCTCAACTAAACCTTGAGTAAGCAGAGTTGGGTCATAGTCGGGCTGGCGGGCGGCAATCAGCAAATTTGTATCTTGAATCGTTTCAACCGCATTCACAATCTGGTCTGGCATATCTTCGCTGGCACGGTAATCACTCAGGGTTCCGTTCAACACAAATGCCAAGATGAATGTTACCGCCGCCAACAGAGAACCGATCTGACTATCGGACTTACCCAGTCCCCAATGCATCTGATGAACAAACCATTTCGTTAAGCAGAATAGTGCTGTAAGGGGAAGAATTCTCAGTAAGATTCCCCACTTTGACATATCAATAAAAGTTCTAAAATTCATTACATTTCTCCTTCGTACTATTGACATAAAGTAGTATACCATAAAAGGGTAATACCAAGAGCCGTGCTTGTGCCACCCAATGGTAGCACGTTCTAACAGCATTAAGCTCTTTTCCATTTAACTTTCACGCTTCAGCATTACCTTTATGTTTAACTTTTCTGTGCCATTTAATTATCAGTTCTCCCTGATTCAATATCCGATATAATATTTTTTGTAACTCGGATACAGATTTAAATAACCTGTGTGCTGTGTATTCCTTAGTCGAGGGGAGCATCCCAATTTTGCTAGCACTCCTAAAAAACGCTTTTTACAAAATCGGGATGCTCCCAAGACAAGCAATCGCCCGCACAACTTACGCTGATTGCCCTTGCATTTCCAGCAACTCAGGAATCGTCACAAACCGATATCCCTGCTGTTTCAAACCAGCAATCATCTCCGGTAAAGCCTTAACAGTACGAGATCGATCGCCCCCGCCGTCGTGCATCAAAACGATCGCCCCCGGCTTCGCACCCTTCAACACATTATTCACAAAAGCCGACGGTTGAGCGCGCGGATCGGTATCCGCAGAAGTTACCGACCACATCACAACAGCATAATTCTGCTCTTTAGCATACTTAGCCAAGCCATTATTCAAAACTCCCCCCGGCGGGCGGAAAAAAGTAGTCTTAACTCCCGTCGTTTCGTAAATAAGTTTAGCCGTGCGATCGATTTCATCAGCCGCCGTCGCCGCATCCATCTGATCGTACCAGTGATGCCACGTATGATTGCCGATCGCGTGACCTTCAGCCACAACTCGACGAGCAATGTCAGGAGAACTTTCTAGAGATTTACCTATCCAAAAAAATGTGGCTTTAACATCATTTTGCTTAAAAATATCGAGCATTTGTTCAGTCGTTTCCGGCCACGGGCCGTCATCAACTGTTAAAGCAATAACTTTCTCAGAATCTTTAATTTTTCCCTCAAAAACAGTTGTTCCCTGAAACTGCTCTGGTGGTACAAATGTGAGACGTTTTTCTTTTGATTCTAATACAGTCAGAAATTGCTCAATTGTGCGATCGACATTAAACGCTATTTGATTGTCCCCAACCTCTTTTACTAACGGATTTACGGTTAAGGATTGGTTAAGGTTCTGCACCTGCACCGCAGCGGTTGCAGGGTTGTCGCTTCCTTGTTGGTTTCCTGGCAGCAGCATACCGATGATCAAGCTAATCGCAGCCGCTGCCAGGGCGATCGCCACAAAACGCCATTTTTTTCTCAGTCTTTGAAACAGATGATTTCCGGTCACTTGGGATTCCTTTCACTCCACACTGCCGATCATGATAATGGGAATTTCAGGGAAAATAAACCTTATTTTTGATAAATATGTCTCAGCGGGCGATCGACAGCGGGGTCAAAGCGGGCGACAGGAAATGGGCGATGGGAAGCGGGCGATGGGAAGCGGGCGATTGAAATCGCGCCGACACAGACGAAACCCGCCGACGCGGGTTGAAGAAATTAAGGGCGATTTCAATCACCCGATATATTTAGGATGTTAGAAGTTTCTTGAGTCCACGGAGGTGGACATTGTTTGTATAGCCGCGATTTCAATCGCCCGGTAGATCTTTGACTGTGCCAATTTTTCCTCAATGTCTCCCAGCACACCCAGCATTTGCCTGGTTAAGGGAAACATTGCCGGTAACAGTTCATTTAAAGTCAGCATGGACACCATCCGCACAATTCCCAAGGCTTTCGCCTCTGTTGGTAGCAGTGGGGGCGTGGGATATTTTGCATCTATATAATCGAGAATTGCCAGCGACTCAACCAAAGTCAAATCTCCATCCACCAACACCGGTATGCGGTGGAAGGGGTTAATTGCTAGAAAATCCGGCCCAAATTGGTCGCCGTCGAGGTTAAGTGCGATCGGCTCAAACTCAATCTGCTTTTCCAGAAGTGCCACCTCGCGCGACGGCGAGAATTCAGAGAGATCGGAGTGTAGTACAGTTTCAGCATCGGATTTACCACGCGCTACAGCACCAGTTTAGCAGCCGAATGTCCTGATTTTTCGTGGGTTCGGGGGAGTGGGAGTGTTGGTTGGGGCGATCGACACCATTGAAAAAAAAACAATTTAAAAAAAAGTTGTATTACCCCCTTGACAGTTCTGTAGTACGTAATGTAGTATAAATATATAGCAAAGGGGAAAGAGCTTCAAAGCTTTAGCCCACAAGCAATACGAACCTTGAAAACTGAATAGATAATTAATCATGTCACATAATTGCGGACATTTGGCGGTGTAGACTCCGGCAACAAAAGCCCGATCGGGTTGTAGTACGCGGAATCAACCGCCAGCCGCCCAAACTTAAGTAATTCAAGGACAAAATATTAGACCTCTTGCAAAAATAGCTAGGACGGGCAAGATGCCCATCCCACAAGAGAAAAAACTTTTTGTGGGATGGGCATCTTGCCCGTCCGAAAATTTGATTACAAGGACTTTTGCAAGAGTTTTATTGTTGATTATCACGGGGGTATAGCTCAACCGGTTAGAGCAGTCGCCTGTCGAGCGAAAGGTTGCGAGTTCAAGTCTCGTTACTCCCGTCAAAGTCCCGCAGGCAAAAGTCAAGCCGTCACCCTCTCAAGGTGAAGATTGCGAGTGCAAACCTCGTCGGGACTCCCAGGTTAGGTGGCTGAGCGGCTCAAAGCGTCGGTCTGCAAAACCGAATTTCGCGGGTTCAACTCCCGCCCTAACCTCTGTTTTTGCTGATTCGCAGGAGCAATCAAAAATCGCAATCAAAAATTGCAAATTCCCAATCTAAAATCTAAAATCTAAAATCTAAAATCAATAGTGCTGTAGGCAAATGGTTTAAGCCGCTTGGTTTTCACCCAAGTGATTTGCGGGTTCAACTCCCGTCAGCACTTTGCGTGGGTCGTTGGCAGAATGGTTTTGCAGCCGCCTTTTAAGCGGATGGATCGAGGTTCAATTCCTCGGCGACCTACCAAATTTTCAATATTGGGTTGGCCCTCCTATTGGTGTGGGTAGCTGTCTGTAAAACAGTAGCTTAAAGCGTTGTTGGTTCAATTCCAGCCCGACCCATTTGCAACTGTATGTAATATGCAATTGCGATCGAGAGAATGTGTTGTAACTGGACAACAATTCAGTTTGCACAACTGAAAATTTGAGGGTTCAAATCCCTCCGTTCTCGCTCATTGAGGAGAGGTGGCCGAGAGGCTTATGGCGCTTTCCTGCTAAGAAAGAGCGGCTTAACAACCGTCGAGGGTTCAAATCCCTCCTTCTCCGTTTTCCCCCGATAGCTCAGTTGGTAGAGCGCTTGTGTGAAGAACAAGAGGCCGTCAGTTCGACACTGACTTGGGGGATTGCGTTGCCTCATAGCTCAATGGTAGAGCTGCACGCTGTTAACGTGATGGTTGTAGGTTCGAGTCCTACTGAGGCAGCCATTTTTTTATAGGAATTACGCACGGGTGGCCAGAAACCGGGTTTTTTACGAAAATTCTTCGCTGTAGTCCGTAGATTAGGTAAAAAACCCGGTTTCTTTGGTTAGAAATGTGCAATTCCTGTTTAAATTGCCGGGTGGACAAATTGGCAAAGTCGGATGCCTCTGAAGCATCAGTTTGTAGGTTCAAAGCCTACCCCGGCATTCAATTATTCGGAAGTCGCCTAATTGGCATGGCACCGCTCTTTGAAAGCGGAACAATGCAGGTTCAAACCCTGCCTTCCGAGTTCTGCTTTTCTAACAGCAGTAATGATGATGCTCCTGTAGCCCAATTGGCAGAGGCGGCAAGCTCAAACCTTGTGTGTTACTGGTTCAAATCCAGTCAGGAGTACCAATTTTTTAACTAAGTTTTTACTTGCTCTTGTGGCGGAATTGGCAGACGCGGCAGACTTAAAATCTGTTCTATTTTAGATTGTGAGTTCGAGTCTCACCGGGAGCATGAACGGGATGTGGCGCAACTTGGTAGCGCGGCGGCTTTGGGAGCCGAAGGTTGCAGGTTCAAATCCTGCTATCCCGACTTTACCCCTGTGATGTAATTGGAAAACATCATCGAATCAGAATCGGTGTTTTGCAGGTTCAAATCCTGTCAGGGGTACTTGGCTAATCGCCAATTTCTGTTATTTGCTCTCGTGGCGAAACGGCAGACGCGCTAGGTCGAGAACTTATTTTTCTACAGGTTCAAATCCTGTCGGGAGCATGAATTTTTCATAAATATTGGAGGGACTTATATATGGGGTCAGAAACCGGGTTTTTTACGAAAAATTTTCGCACTAACCCACAGATTAGATAAAAACCCGGTTTCTTTAGTCTGAGCGCATAAGTCCTCTTAACCTGAGATATTGCACCTGTGGCAGAAACCGGGTTTCTGGCAAATACTTTGCATAAAACCCGATATCTTTTGTCAGAAACCCGGTTTCTCAAAGCTTGTTGAGAATTGTTCAAGATGTTAGGTTAACTAAACAAAATTGCCCCTGTAGCCCAATTGGAAGAGGTGTCTCGCTTAGAACGAGAAGGTTGCTGGTTCAAATCCAGCCAGGGGCATTTGGTGACATTGCGGGTGACGTAGCCTGGGTAGGCTTGGAGGTCTCATAAGCCTCTTAATAGCAGGTTCAACTCCTGCCCCCGCCACCAAAAATGCAGGTGTGATGTAATTGGCAACATGAGGCTCTTGTAAAGCTTTCTTGCGAGTTCAACTCTCGCCACCTGCTTGGGAAAATACGATCGCTCTTTAGGCAGAATTGCGATCGCCACCTTCCCAAATTTGCAGTTGTCGTTTTGCTGCAACAAAACAGTTTCCCAAAAACTTGCCATAATTGAGGTAGAGTAGTTCAAGGTTAAACTATGCTAGCAACTGACAACACCTCAATGGGAAAAATTATTACCACACTCACCGTGACTAACCGCGCCGATCAGAATGTTGCAGCCCGAGGATTTATGCCTCCCGACCAAATCCGTTCAGTCACTCTAAATAACGTGCTAGTTGATACAGGTGCAACAACATTGTGCTTACCTGCAAGTATCATTGCTCAACTTGGTTTAGAATTGCTCAAAGAAGTGGATGTAGAGACGGCAAATGGCATTAGCAAAGCCAGAATTTTTCAGGATGCTAAAATTTATTTGGTAGGACGCGAAGGTACGTTTGAGTGTTTGGAATTGCCGGGAGGTATGAATCCTTTATTAGGCGTGATTCCTCTGGAAGCTCTGGGAATTGAATTAGATTTGAAAAATCAGCGGTTAGTAACTTTACCCATCAGTCCAACGCAAACTTACTTGACAATTTTGTAAAGGCTGTATGTTGAGGTTAAACAGATAAAATCGCTAAACTAATTGCGGATATAGTGTAACGGTAGCATTCGAGTCTTCCAAACTCTAGGCACGAGTTCGAGCCTCGTTATCCGCTTGGCTAATTAAACAGTTGACAGTTGGCAGTTGACAGTTGACAGTTGATAGTTGATAGTTGACAGTTGATAGTTGACAGTTGATAGTTGATAGGTTTTATAACTGTTGATAATTGAGAGTTTTGTGTAAGCTGAAATATCAAATTTGTTTGCGGGTGTGATGTAAAAGCTAGCATCAGAGCGTGCCATTCTCAGCGCATGGGTTGGAGTCCCATCATCCGCTTTTGGAGTCCTGTTTGCTACAAGCAAGAGCGGGGTAATATCCTGTCAGGACTACCAATTTAGGGGAGTGTAGCTCAATGGATAGAGCGCCGCGCTTCGGACGCGGATGTTGTGGGTTCGAGTCCTGCCACTCTCGTTGTTTTTACTTTAATTTAAGGAGGTTGATTCCATTGAATGGTTAATTTTTTATATTGCAAAACTTACGTATTGGATCGAAGAAACCGGGTTTTTCACCGAATTTGCGAGTAAAAACGAAGTATTTTCGCAAAAAACCCGGTTTCTGGCCACCCGTGCGTTAGTCCTATTAATATCGCAAATCAACAAAAAATACGGGAGTGTAACTCAACTGGATAGAGTGTCGAGCTTCTACCTCGAATGTTGTGGGTTCAAGTCCTACCACTCCTACTGAATGGGTTCGTAGCTTAACTGGAAAAGCATCTAGCTGGCTGCTAGAAAGATGTCGGTTCAAATCCGACCGCAATCCACCAATATTGGGTCTGTAGCTTAATCGGAAAAGCACTTAGTTCGCAACTAGGAAAATGTCGGTTCGAGTCCGACCAGCATCCACCACAAAAGGGGTCATAGCTCAATTGGTAGAGCGCTTGCTTTGCACGCAAGAGGTTAGGAGTACCCTTCGGGAAGGCTTCGCCTACGATTCTCCTTGATTCCATCTGGTGTCTGAAGCCAAACTGGTAGCGGCGCTGGTTTGTGGAACCAGTAATAGGGGGTTCGAGTCCCGTCAGGCACCCTTGGAAGATGCCGCTAAACGGTTGGCAACTGGCCTCGAAAACCAGGGTACAGGCAACTGTAAAGGTTCGATTCCTTCATCTTCCTTTTAATTTCAAATCCGGTTGATTGCACCGATCATTGTAGGGACACAGCAGTGCTGTGTCCCTACAATGATCGGTGCGATGTGGCAGGAATTTGTTCACCACCGGAATCCGAGAAGCGAGGATCTGTGCTGATAACGCAGAGGTAGGAGGGGCAGTACCTCCCCGGTGGATTTCCTATGTTTTAGCCATAGGAATCATGGATATTTTACATCATGGAAGATGCCGCTAAATGGTTCGCAACTTGTCTTGAAAACAAGGGTACAGGTAACACCTGTAAGGGTTCGATTCCTTCATCTTCCTTAATGAAATATTCTGGGATTTTGCAGATAGATTTGTTATCCTGTAAGTAGATGGACATATATATTACCTGTCCCAAAAGACAACGAAGTAATCCTAAAATCCTGCGATTGCTTCGTTCCTCGCAATGACATTATTGCAACGAAGTAATCCGAAAAGCCTGCGATTGCTTCGTTCCTCGCAATGACATTCTTGCATTTATTTATTTCCACCTAATTAGCAATAGGAGGAAATTTGGGGAGGTCGCCTAATTGGAATGGCACCGTAAAAACTAGGTAAAGCGGCTCTCAAAAGGACGATCGCGTTTGTTGAGTAGGGTAAAAAGTTGCTTCGCGACGTTCCCTGAAACCGCAAACTGGCAGCGGGTTGCAGAGGCACTGAAAGGAATTAACAGTCCGAGATGGGGGCAGTTCCCGTCTGCTTGCGGGCAGTAAGGAAGCGCGTTTCCTGAAAGCTGCTGTCGATCGATGCGGGTTCGAGTCCCGTCCTCTCCATTCGTGATTCAAAAGCGACGAGTTTCAACCCGTACTCTGACAGTTAAAGCATACATACTCGGCAGTTAACCGACTCAAATCAATGCTTTACGCCCTTGCACGGGTTGAACCTCAGTTGCTGTTAAGGTTGACATCCCGATCGCAACTGCCGATCGGGCGCAGTCTGGTCATCAACTGCTTCAGCAAGAAGCCATTGCTGTTCCAAGAGGTATAAGGAGTAGCCCCTTGTCCCTTCATGCACAAGGTTTGTCGGGCTTTGTTGTGGCAAATAGTTGCCAGCAGGCTAACGACAGCCACTAAGCCGAGTTCATCGACAAGGGCTTCGAGTTGATCTTGAGTCATAAGTACACCTCCAGGGTTGACTATTTCCCTAAAGGATAGCATAATGGGGTAAGACTGGGTACTAAATGGGGTTATTCGGTGGTATCTTTATCATCAATGAGCTTATATTCCTTGATAGTTGCCAGGAGCATCAGTTTAGACATGGATATTCCTGACTCGTCAGACAGCTTCTTGAGCTTTTGATGGATTCGGTTGGGCATTGTGACTTTTATGGTTTTGGAAGCTTCATCTTGTTCGGCCATTTTCAGCAGTCATATTTAGTTGACATCAGCTTATCTTCTTTCGGAGTACCGATCGCCCTTTCCGACGATCGACTGTGGGGATGTGGGCGATCGCGCACTTGAAAAGCACTACTGCTAGGATGGTTTCAGCCTTGGTGATTCCCAAAACTTCTTAAAAAACGTTAAATATGAGAAAACTAATATATTACGTTGCTTGCACCGTTGATGGTTTTATTGCTCGCGAAGATGGCTCATTTGATTGTTTTCCGATGTCAGGAGAACATTTTGCCGATTTGTTCGATCGCTTTCCCGAAACTATTCCGGCGCACCTTCACGAAGCACTAGGAATTCGCGCCGGAAACAAGCAGTTTGATGCTGTTTTGATGGGACGCAAAACCTATGAAGTCGGGCTAAATGTGGGTTTGACTAATCCTTATCCCAGCTTGAAACAGTATGTCTTTTCGCGCAGTATGCCAGCCAGCCCAGATCGGAATGTTGCACTGGTTTCGGACAATGCTGTTGGATTGGTTCAGGAATTGAAGCAGGAAACGGGTAAAGATATCTGGCTGTGCGGTGGCGGTGAGTTAGCGGCAACTCTTTTTTCTGAGATTGACGAGATGATTGTCAAGTTGAATCCGGTAGTCATCGGGGCGGGAATTCCGATGTTTGCGAGGGCGATCGCACCGACGAATCTGGAACTAGGCGATCGCCAAATTTACAGCAACGGTTTCATGCTGCTGCATTATCGAGTGAAACACGGCGACGATTAAAACTTAGGTTAAATTATGATTAATTTAAAACAGTTCAACTATTATCTCGTGCTCGATCTTGAAGCAACCTGCTGCGACAAAGGATCGATCGCCCGAAATGACATGGAAATTATCGAAATTGGAGCAGTGATGATAAAATCCACAACACTAACAATCGTTGATGAATTTCAAAGCTTCGTCAAACCCATACGCCATCCCATTCTTACCGAATTCTGCACGTCATTAACATCGATCGCCCAAACGCAAGTCGATCGCGATCCAACTTACCCAGAAGCAAGCGCTATGCTGAAAAACTGGCTGTCTGGTTACTCAAACGGTGTATTTGGTTCCTGGGGCGACTTCGATCGCAAACAATTTAAAAAGGATAGCAACTTTCATCAACTCCCTTTTCCCATTGCTTATCCTCACGTCAATCTCAAAAAAGTGTTTTCAGAAACCCAAGGTTTGCCAAAACGGTACGGCATGGAAAAAGCCTTAGAACTTGCGGGTTTACCTCTAGAAGGAACTCATCACCGAGGAATTGATGATGCTAGAAATATCGCTAAATTGTTGCCTTATATTTTGGGTGATAAAATGCTGGGCTGAGTTTTGATGTGTTTTTGAGTAATTACAGATAAAATTATTTTTTTAGGGTGGTTGGGAGAGCGGTTATGCACCAGGCTTTTAACCAGTACCAGATAGGTTCAATTCCTATATCACCCATTTTTAAAGGCAGAAGATAGAAGACTTAATTCCTAAGTCAATATATAGCTGTTCTCATAAAGAGGTAGAATTTGACATTTTTGATTGTTGATTTTTGATTGGGGGATTGAGGAATTGTTAATTCATTGGTGAATACCTCATCTTTTTGATCGAGGCTATAAATGCGGTTGAGCGATCGCCCTTAAATTAAATTTACAATAAATTTACACAAAGATCGATCGCCCGCGATTTGTGATTGGGGGCGATCGATCTTTTTGCTGTTGGAGCAATTTGAAGCTCAAAACGAGATCTGCTTCGGGAATTGCCGCCGCCATCAACTCCTAAGCCCTTACAGAAAACTCGCCAGCGGGCGATCGGCAAAAAAAAATACAAAAATAGTTGATTTTTCAGAACAGTTGTGTTATAGTAGCCTAGATGCGGGAGTATAGCTCAGTTGGTTAGAGCAGGTGACTCTTAATCTCAAGGTCGAAGGTTCAAGTCCTTCTACTCCCATCCTCAAACAACATACTACAATACCAATACCCGCAAGCTGTGGTGATATTGTCAATCTTAAAATTATTGACAATAATATCTGTGTCAATCAGCTTGTACAATAATCTCCATGAACATCCAGCAATTTGTAGACAACTCCCTCGGACAATGGCGATCGCAGCGCAGCGCCCATCACTTGACATTCCGACACTTTGAAGCGATCGAGTCAGTGATTGATATCGTTGCAGTCTCACCCGATGACACAGCCGTAATCGACCTCTGCAAGTCCTACGACATAGACCCAACCGAAGCAGTCACTCCCTTCAAAATGACCTGGGAGGGACACACAGATTGGGACGAAAACGCCGAAATGAAGGGCAGTTGTATCCTCGTACCAATCCCAGATCCGACAGTCCCCAATCGCGGTAAATTACTGCGAGACCAAGGATATGCCGAAACCATTCCCGCCGCCGCAGACTATCACATCACAGACGATGACACCTTTGTCCTCCTGACAAGCTACGATAACGCCGCAGCCGAAGAAAAAATTTGGTTCGCCAATCCCAACCTGCGCTTTCGTGTTTCCCTCATCAAAACAAGTAAAGGAAGTGGAGTAGTAACCGCATCATTTTCCTCAGAAATTCGATCGCTCTCCGCGAAATAACACCAATTATCAAAAATCATGCAACAGTATTTGTAGGGTGCGTCGCCACAAACAATCCCTAATGTTCATCGACAATATCGGGGCGACGCACCTTACCTAAAGAGTCAATGAAACAAGCCGAATAATTGTTGCGTAGCCAGAGTTTTGATAAATGGTATAGCGGTTCTCAATCAAGTGAGGTACTCGCCGCAAATTACCAATTACCTTTTTACCAATCGCCAATTACTAATCAGTACCTCCCTTGACAAGTGCTATATAACCAAGTTAAAAAAAGCTTATGAATTCAGTTAAAAGCAACGATTTAATCACTCTCGCTCAGTGGATGGCAGGAGATTTCAGCAACTACAAACAATCCTTTCAAAAGCCCCAACAATTTGCCCATATACATATATTTTTCCGGCCATTACCCTTTGAGTTTTTCAATGCCATTGGATTTTACTCTGAGCAGGTTTATGACCATGATATGTGGACTCCCTACCGTCAAGGAGTGCACAAATTAATTGACCAGGGATCACAAATTTATATAGAAAATTATAGTCTCAACGATGCAGTGCAGTACGCCGGCGCAGCACGGGAATTAAGCATACTCAAGACAATTACACCCGATTGTATTCAACGGCGCTACAATTGCTCTATGGTTTTCAAACGAGAAGGAGAAATGTTTCGTGGTAGTGTAGAACCAGGAAACCAGTGTCTCATCGAAAAAAAAGGTTGTTCAACCTACCTCATCAGTGACGTAGAAATTACCGAAACAACCTGGAGCAGTCTCGATCGCGGTATGGATGTAAATACTCATCAACAGATTTGGGGATCAGATAATGGCTCTTTATGGTTTGAAAAGCGTCAAAGTTTTGCCACAGAACTACCACAGATCTAATTGTTCGTGGGAATAATTTACAGGCGATCGCAGCACATACTACAGCCACACCTATCGCCAAAAAATACTCCTGCACCAAAAAAACTACCTGTAGTACGTGAAGCAGCCACCTCCCAGGCTATGTTAAATTATGTAAAGTTTTCTAATATAACATCTAATTATGGTATATTTTCACATAACACAATAGTGGAGATTTTTAAAATGGTTTTTGGACCTGCATCTCGACTTGGAGTCAGTTTATTTGAAGAAACACCCTGTTTAGAACTGATTCCAGGACGTTCAGAAGAAGAAGTAGAAACCATTATTCGTGCCGTCTATCGGCAAGTTTTGGGTAATGCTTACGTCATGGAAAGCGAACGGGCGACAATTCCTGAATCGCAATTCAAACGCGGTGAATTGAGTGTACGCGAATTTGTCCGCGCTCTTGCAAAATCAGATGTTTACAGTTCTCGCTTTTTCGATACTTGTCCTCGCTACCGCTTTGTGGAACTCAATTTCAAACATCTCCTAGGTCGCGCTCCCGATGGCCTAGAAGAGATGAGAGGACATAGCACTATCTTAGATACCCAAGGCTTCGAGGCAGAAATTGATTCTTACCTCGACAGCGATGAATACCAAAATGCCTACGGGGAAAATATCGTTCCCTACTACCGAGGCTACAAAACCCAACCAGGACAAAACATGGTTGGGTTTACTCATATGTTTGCTCTCTTGCGTGGTGCTTCCAGCAGCGATTTCAAAGGAAGTCTGTCTGGAAAATCCCCTGTCCTGAACAAATACGTGATTCAGGAAACCCCTGTAGCAATCATTCCTCCTTCCGGCGGTTCAGTTGGGGATGGTTGGTCATTTCCCGATAGACAGCGGGCTGTTAAAAGTGTTTACAACGTGGGTTCTGGTGACGAGGGTAAGGTTTTCCGTATCGAAGTCACTGGCTATCGCACTTCTGCTAAGAATCGGATTCAAAAAATTCGGCAGAGTAACCAAGTTTATGTAGTGCCGTTTTCCAGACTTTCCCAAGAATATCAACGCATCCACAAACAAGGCGGCGTAATTGCCAGCATCACCGCTGTCAATTAAAAACCGCTCAAACTTCTAGCTTCACGACTTGGGGAATTATCTCCCTGAGCGTGTTTGCAAGCAATCCTTAATTCCCAGTTTTGAAGCGTTATTTAGTCTTAGGAGAAACTCCATGAGTGTGATTTTAGATACGCCAGTAGAACTTTGGTCTACTAGCAATGCCGATGATACCCAGGCTGTAATTCGGGCAGTTTACAAACAAGTGTTGGGTAATCCCCATGTGATGGAAAGTGAACGCCTGACAGTGCCAGAATCGCAGTTGTGCGATGGTGCGATGACAGTACGGGAATTTGTCCGCGCTGTAGCAAAATCTGACTTCTATCGCAGTCGGTATTTTGAATCCTGCGCTCCCTACCGCTTTGTCGAACTCAACTTTAAACATTTGTTAGGTCGCGCTCCCTTAGACCAAGCGGAACTTTCCGAGCACATTCGCACCTGTATCGAAAAAGGCTACGAGGCAGAAATTGATTCCTACCTCGACAGTCAAGAATATCAGGACAAGTTTGGAGAAAACGTCGTCCCTTACTATCAAGGGGCAAAAAGTCAAGTCGGACAAAAGCAAGTTGGCTATAATCGCACTCTTTCCTTGTATCAAGGTTATGCAGGAGTTGACAGTGCTTTTACCGCTTCTCGCTTAGTTGACTTCGTAGCCGGTAATAGTGGTAACAAAATTACTTTACCAACCACAGGCGGTCGCATTAGTGCTTCCAAAGATGCCACCGAAAAAATGTTCAAGATTGTAGTCAAGGGAGCTAAATTTGATAGCCCTCGCCGACTTAGCAACACTGAATATCTTGTCTCTGGTGGGAAGATGACTCCGCAAATTCAGCGCATCCATCGCGCTGGCGGAAAAATTGTCAGCATCACCGAAGTTGCTTAAGCCATAGAGTGATGAGGCGAGTATCCTGGCAGTAAATGTACTTTTTGTGGCAAAGACCAGAAAGCCTGTACTAAAAGGTGGGCTTTCTGGCTCACCCCACAGCAAAACAATCTTTCTGCCAAACAGGGATACTCTCTCTCTTGCTTCTGACTTCTGATTTTGACGCAATCCTCAAGCCTTCTGACTTTTTTTGTGACCGATTTCTTCTGAATTTTTTGTGACTTCAGAATTATTTGTTAACAGAAAAATCACTAGAAACACTAACATTTTTTGACTGTCCAAAACAACTTTATTAAGTCTAGGAAAAAACCATGTCCAGTTTAACAGCAACTTTCGTCAGTGACCCCGTAGAACTACGCTCTAATGCAACAGAAGACGATTTACAATTAGTAATTCGTGCTGCTTACCGCCAAGTATTAGGAAACGTCCACTTGATGGAAAGTCAGCGTCTCACCAGTGCCGAATCCTTACTCCGCAATGGCGATATTACAGTACGTGGATTTGTCAGACAAGTGGCAAAATCAGAACTGTATCAATCTCTCTTTTTTAACACCAATTCTCCCTATCGGTTCATTGAGTTAAACTGCAAGCATTTGCTCGGTCGCGCTCCTCTGGAACAAACAGAAATTGCTCAGCACGTCCAAACTTGCAACGGCAAAGGCTATGAAGCCGAAATCGATTCTTATATCGATAGTGACGATTATACCCAAAACTTTGGCGAAAATGTCGTCCCCTACCCTCGGAGCATTCGCAGTCAAACCGGCATCAAGAATGTCGGTTTTAATCGGATGATTTCTTTGCTCGGAGGAGCATCCACTAGCGATAGCAGCAATAAAGCTCAGTTAATTGCGACTGTTGCTAGCAATATACCTCAAAAAATCAAACTTTCTAGCATTAGTTTGAGTGGAACTTCTAGCACTACGGGCAAGCGTTTTCGGATTACCGCGGCCAAATCTGGTGGCGCTAAGGTCAGAATGAGCAATATGAGCTATGAAGTCGGCTATACTCAACTGTCTCAGCAAATTCAAAATATCCAGAAAACTGGTGGCAAAATTCTGAGCATTACTGAAGTTAGCTAAATCTCCCGAAGCTTCACTTTTGTTTTGATTTAGGTTTGGTGTCTTCTACTTTCTCTAGAGCGAGTTTATTATTCGCTCTTTTTCTATGAAAAAAAGCCGGCAACTTGATTTAGAGAAGCAGGAAGTTCGGCAACGGATTGTCTAACGGATGTAACGGATGTTAGCAAGAAGGAAAAAATCTTTGGTGGGAGCGTGTTCAGGAGTGTTTCTAAAATCTAAAATCTAAAATCTAAAATCTAAAATCTAAAATCTAAAATCTAAAATCTAAAAT
>JARCMA010000226.1 GCA_030248405.1 Microcoleus sp. MP8IB2.171 | reverse complement strand
GAAATACAATCAGAAAAAAGGCAAGCGAAAAACTCAAGGTGTGTTCTACACGCCAGCTTTTATTACTCAGTATATTGTCGAGGTTTCTCTCGGCGGCTATTTGCAGCGGCGAGAGCAAGAATTACGCGATTTCTTCCACATGGGCGAAGTTGCTGAAGTGTCGGTTAAGCCGCCCAAGAAAACAGCAATTAAGTTTTGGAAAGCCTATCGAGACGAGGTGCTGCAAAAAACGCGCGTCATCGATCCAGCCTGCGGTTCTGGAGCTTTTTTGATTGCGGCTTTTGATTATTTGATGCAGCAGTACGAAAGAGTCGATCGAGAATTGAATGCTTTGGAATCTCAGCTAAATAATCGCAACTCGCTTGAGTTCGATCGCACTATTTTAAGCAACAACCTGTACGGCGTAGATTTGCTGTCGGAATCGGCGGAAATTACCAAGCTTTCTCTGTGGTTGAAGACGGCCCAAGCTGGTAAAACTCTGACTTATTTGGATGATAATATTAAAGCGGGAAACTCGATCGTAGCAGATCATAATGTAGCGGATAGAGCGTTTGATTGGCAAGCGGAATTTCCCGATATTTTTGCTGATGGCGGTTTTGATGTTGTGATTGGTAATCCGCCCTACGTGCGACAGGAGTTGCTGTCTCCAATTAAACCATACTTGCAAGCAAATTATGAATCATATAACGGCGTTGCAGACCTTTATACTTACTTTTACGAACTCGGGTTAAAGATTCTCAAACCGGGCGGTGTGCTTTCGTATATTGTGACAAATAAATGGTTACGTTCGGGATACGGCGAACCTCTACGCAAGTTTTTTTCCAGTCAAGGTTTACTAGAGCAAATTATTGATTTCGGACACGCGCCAATTTTTGAGGATGCTGATACTTTTCCCTGTATTGTCGCCGTCAGAAAACCTCATTTATCTCCATCTATCTCGGAAACTGCAAGCGAGATTGAGCCGGGTAAATCGGAATCTAATTCCTCTGTAATTGTTTGTCCGGTTCCGCGCGAGGATCTTGCTAATATCAATCTTACACAATACGTTCAACAACAGGGTTATCAAATTTCGCGCGATCGTTTTACTGCGAGTGCTTGGAGTCTGGAACCTCCTGCTGTTGATGAGTTGATGCAGAAAATTCAACGAGTGGGTGTTCCCCTAAAAGATTTTGCTGGGGTTAAGCCTTTGTATGGCATAAAAACAGGATTTAACGAAGCTTTTTTAATTGATGAAGCTACTAAAAACAGTCTCGTTCAAGCTGACCCTAAATCCGCTGAAATTATCAAGCCATTATTGCGCGGTCAGGATATTAAACGCTGGTATCCTCAATGGGATGAAGTTTGGATCATCTTCGCTCATAGAGATATTGAGATAGAAAACTATCCTACAATCAAATCTCATCTGGAAAAATATAGAACTAAGTTAGAAGCAAGAGCAGGGAAACAATTATGGTGGCAGTGGCAAGCATCGCCATCTTTTTGTAACCTATTTCAACAGCCTAAACTGAGCTATCAAGAAATTCAATTTCATCCAGCATATAGCTATGATAATAGGGGTTATTTGACAAACAATAAAGCTTTCATTATTCCGACTTCTGAATTGTATATCTTGGGAGTCCTTAATTCAGCACTCATCTGGTGGCACAATTGGCGTTATTTACCGCACATGAAAGATGAAGCGCTGACTCCCGTTGGCGAATTGATGGAAAAGCTTCCGATCGCACCACCAACTGATTCAATTCGTGCCGAAGTCGAATTAATTGTCACCCGTTTAATTGAAATCGCTAAAACCAATCAAGAAACTCATCGAGATGTCTTGCAATGGCTAGAAATCACTTATAGAATTGAGAAACTCGGACAAAAACTCGAAGATTTTTCTAGTCTATCCTTTGAGGAGTTCATAGCTGAAATTAGAAAGCGAATGCCGAAAACAAAATCCTCCGATCCTCTCGGCGTTGCTGGACTAAAAGCAGTCCGCGAAACTTATAATGAATATGCACCGCCCATTCAATCTTCCAAAGCTGAAGCGTTGAGACTCGAACACCGTTTATCTGACTTAGTTAATCAAGCTTACGGATTGACACCGGAAGAAATAGATTTGATGTGGAAAACAGCACCCCCGCGAATGCCGATCGCCCGACAGATTTGATATAATATTAGAGCCGCGTCACTGAGAATTAGTTTATGGGGCGAGAAACCCGGTTTCTACGAGTTTTGGGTTGAGTAGCGAGAAATATAGGAAGAAACCGGGTTTCTGAGGTCGGTAAACCATCAAGTTTCGCCATTTGCCAGTTGTTTTAGTGTTTCTACAAAGGTTTCCGCACCCACCATTTGAGACTGACTCAGGGCAGATTTTGCTGCTTTGCCGGCGCAGCATATCTTCTAATTCTATCAGTCGCTCAATCAAGCGCTGATAGGCATCAGCGGACATAATTACATGGCTGGGCTGGGATTTATCGGTGAGTAAAACTGGCTCGACAGCCGCTCGGTTAAAAACTGTCCCCTGTGGATTGCAGGCTTCTGCTAGGGTGTAACTTTGCATGACTGATGTTATGAGTGTGGGTTATGTCTATTTTAGGCAAAATCGGCGGGGAGTTGGGAGAGCAATTATCGCCCATCCACACCTTTAGCCAACCGCAAACTCGGTATATGGCCGTCTGTAGGGCCAAGTTCTTCTGTGATGGTGAGAGTGACTTTTGATGGCATTGCAATGTATTATGATTGTGAAGGTGATACTTGACTAAGCAAAACTAGCTACTTCTACGGAACGTTCTACGGCTACACTTTTACGCTGGCGTTTAATTCTGTCGATTTCATGGAGTGTTTCGGCTGTGAGGTAACTACTGCCACAGTGAGGGCAGCTTATTACCGGAATGTTTTCTATAACTAGCAAATCTTTGCCTTTACCATAGGTTCTGGGAATTCGGCGAACTCGCACACATTCTGTTCCGCAAATATCACATACCATTTACTAAGTCTCCTTGCTTAAGGCACGTATACTGTAATGATATAGCCTCGATCGCACAAATGGGGGTATGCCGAAACCTGTGTTGCCAAGCTTTTTAAGCTATATGTCATTGTGATCTCTTAGCGAACCAATCGGCCATAATATAGTATGTAGGGTGCGTCAGGACAGAATATTTTGATCGCCTACTCAAGAATTTTTCCCTGACGCACCCTACAATAACTTCTAGTTTTGTAACTCCTGTATACTAGCCAAAAAGTCTGTTGCTTTGAGAATGAGACTGTTTTGATAATTAATCAAAGATAGTAAATGTTTATCACCAGTCACAATATAATTTGCATTGGCAACTACAGCACATTCCAACACCATATCATCGTCAGGATCAGCACAGATACCTTTCAGGCTGTTGGTGATATTCACTAGCTGAGAGTAGTCAAGTACCCGATCAGTAGTTGATTGAGCATCATTTGGTGAATAGTCAAATTTAAAGCTCAGTTTTTCTTTAAATTCATCAAGAATTTCTCTGCAAGTTACCGATTTTACTAAACCATCTTTGGCAAGTTGTAGGCAGGCATAGGGGTTACTTTTCTGTGATAAAGTGGCAGAGATTAAAATATTGGTATCGAATATGACTATAGGCAGCATGGTCAATCTTCGTCCAAGACATCGTTAATAAATTCTTCGCGTTCGCCTTCAGTCATGGTATCCCAATCTTTGCCGCGCTTCCAGCAAGCCATTCGCGCGTGTGCTTCGCTATCTTTAGTAAAGTTACTTAACCAGCCCCATTTACTTTTTAGCAAAAATTCACATAATTCTGCTTGCTGTTCGCTAGGAATTTGTTTGACTAATTCTAGGATTTGGGTATAGGTTAAAGATAATGCTAATGTTGCTATTGGCATCGATTCACCTCTCAGTAAAAATCTGCTTTCTCAATATATCATAACACAATAAGTGTGGGTTATATTTGTTTTAGGCAAAATCGGCAGGGATTGGGAGTGCGATCGCAATTATCGCCGATACACACCTTTAGCCAACCGCAAACTCGGTATATGGCCGTCTGTAGGGAGCGTGAAATGCCAAAATAATGCTGGTAACTGCTAAACACAGAATTTGACATTCTAGTATTTCACCACTACTAAATTTAACCAGAGAAGACTAAATCAAGAAAATCTGTTGCCTTCAAAATCGTAACATTCTGATAACTATTGAGAGAGAGAAGATGCTTGTCGCCCGTAACAATATAGGTAGCATTTCCAATAATCGCACACTCGACAACCATATCATCATCAGGATCGGCATCGACTACTTTGAGAGTATTAGTTAGCGTCACTAGCTGTGAGTAGTGGATTACCTCTTGTACTAAGGCTGTTGCGCGTTCTATTTCATATTTTAACTTGCCTTCCAGTTTCTCCTGAAATTCATCAAGAATTTCTTGGCAAGTGACAGATTTAACTATCCCCCGCTTTGCCAGTGCTGTACACTGAAAAGGTTTACTATTAGGCGATAGAACGGCTGAGATGAGGATGTTGGTATCAAATACAACTCGGCCATTTAGCATTAGTCTTCATGCAATAGTTCATCAATAAATTCTTCCCGTTCATCCTCTGTCATTGCATCCCAATTTTTCCCTCTTTGTGCAGCAGCCTGTCGCGCTTTGTCCGGGCCATCATAGGTTAATTTTGCCCAGGATTCCCAAGGCTGCATCAGTAATAGTTTTAATAATTGCTGTTTTTTGCGATCGGGTAATTTTTCAGCTAATTCAATTACTTGGTCATCGGTTAATGTCAATGTTAGTGTTGGCATCGATTCACCTCTCAGTAAAAATCTGCTTTTTTAATATATCATAACACAAGATTTTATTATTGTCGTTTATGTCTATTTTAGGCAAAATCGGCAGGGATTGGGAGTGCGATCGCGATTATCGCCCATACACACCTTTAGCCAACCGCAAACTCGGTATATGGCCGTCTGTAGGGAGCGTAAAATGCCAGAACAATATCTGTCTTGGGCACTCCGGCTTCTACTAATTCATTGGCTACTCCGATTTTTGTGCGATCGATCGCGCTCAATCCAAATTTTGCCATCTTTGATTTCGATGTAGATGAGACAGCCGAATACCCGTGTCATATCTTGCCAGCCGATATGCAATACTTGATAGCGATCGCGCTCTTGGTCAAATATCAAGTGAGTTTCTGTCTCGTTGTGCGATCGATTTTCGGTGCGAGTTTTCAGGATTTTCTGCACCAATTCGCGATCATCTAATTTCTCCACTGTACAATCTCCGCTGATGGTAATGCCAAAAGCTCAGGTTGCGATCGACTCTTTTAGTGATCAATCGGTTGATCAAGAATTCGTGAAGAGCGATGGGGTTAAAGATTGTACTCCAGTTTAACTAACAGTTACGCATCAAGCTAAAGAAACCGGGTTTTTCACCTAATCTGTCGGTAATAACCCAAGATTTTCCGAAAAAAACCCGGTTTCTGAACAGAATCTCAAGAAACCGGGTTTTTTACCTAATCTGTGGAGTACAACGAAGAATTTTCGGAAAAAACTCGGTTTCTGGCCACAAGCTAAAGAAACCGGGGCTACAAAATTACGCTTTCACAGCCATTTTTTGCTCCGAAGCCTCCGGCGAATTTGCCTCGCTTGGCGGCACAACTTGCCAGAACTTCGGCAAATATTCCGACCAATTTGCGAGAATCTTCGCGGCTTTTT
>JARCMA010000225.1 GCA_030248405.1 Microcoleus sp. MP8IB2.171 | reverse complement strand
CTCTAAAGTTGCGAAACTCCGATCGGCCTAACTGACCTATTCCTCTCAAAAACAGCCCTCGGTTTCAAAGCAATTCTCAACAATAGCCACAGTGATCGCCATTCTCCGGGAGTTTCCTGCCGCTGCCACTGGCCCGGCCGACAGTACAGCATTTCGATCAAACAGCGGTGCTGGCTAATGTTCAGGCGATCGAACGCAATTCGCACAGTGGGAAATTCCACAAAACTGCACTCTTTTCCATCCCGAAAACTCGACTCCAACTGAGATTTATCGCTCACCAACTCAATCTTAGCCACAGGAATAAAATAGTTCTCTTCCAGAATTTTCAGAGTCGCCGAATCGCAATCAATCAAACCTTTGGCCAAACGACGCTGAGTGCCAAACTCAACAACAGACGGCGCTAGCGATCTCCTTGCCTTGACTGCCGCACTGCGAGGGAGCGCTTTTATTTTACCCTGGGATAAACTTGTCTCAAAGGCATATTTTGGCAAAATCTCTGCTGCTGTCAAACTTTCTTTACTGCCTTTATTTTTCACCCCAAAACTTGGCCACTGCGTCAAAGCAACTTCAGCGCCACTTTCCGAAATGACAGTGGTTACACCCCAAAAACTTTGACCGCCAATATTCAATTGTACAACCCTGCGTAAATTGAACCATTCGTAAATGTCCGGCTTAGGAATATCCACCAAAATCAGTAATGCAATCCCCAGCATCAGCAGGTTGTAAGCGCTCCAAATCCATCCCAAACTCATGCCTTTCAACAAATGTGCACTTTCTGATACTGCCTGTAAGCTGCCAACATTTTTAACTAAATGAATGTTTAAATTGTGCCACAAACTGAATGCTGTAGCTGCAAACAAGACAATCAAAGGCCATCCCAAGTTCCAGTTAAAACGAAAGCGATCGCTCGCAATTCCTTTTGGCGTCACCTGAAACCCTTTCCCAAAGGGATTCAGCATGGAACTCACTACCGTCACCGCTAAAGGAATACACTGGACAAACGAATAAATATCGGAAAGCAAAGCAGATCCCGATCTGCGGTTCAGCCAAGAAAACACAGTAAGTTGCACCAAATAGTAAGGCAGGAAAAAGTACAGCAATTCCCGCGCAGTTGCTCGCAAAGGAATGATGCCGAAAAACGAATAAGCTAAAGGTATTAACAGATATAAAACCTTGGTTAAACTGGTAAACCAGTGCAGCAATCCTTCCAAATGAGACAGCCTTTGTACGAATCTGAGACCGCGAATTGTTAAAGGATTGGAATCAATAAAAAATGCCTGAAGCGTGCCTCGTGCCCAGCGTAGCCTTTGATTTAGATGAGCCTCTATATTTTCAGCCGCCAGACCAGCACTCAATTTTTCATCTAAATAAACTAAGCGATATCCGGTTGCTGACAGCCGAATTCCGGTAAAATAATCTTCGCAGATTGAATCTGTGACCAAGCCTCCCGCTGTTTCTAAAGCACTCCGCCTAACTACAAAAGATGTACCGCAACAAACCACGCTGTCGGCGCTGTCTTTGATGATTTCAATTTGCCTGTAAAATATTTCTTCTTCCGGCGCGAGTACATTTTCTAAACCTAAATTACGGGAGATGGGGTCGTGGTTGTAAAAGCTTTGCGGTGTTTGAACGAGGGCGATTTCGGGATTTTGAAAAAATCCAACTGTGCGAGTTAAAAAGTTTTTAGTGGGAATAAAATCTGCATCGAAAACAACAATTAGTTCTCCATTCGTTAGGGCTGTGGCGTGGTTAATATTTCCAGCTTTGGCGTGAATATTATCAGGTCGGGTTATATACTCGCATCCCAGTTCTTTTGCCAGCAACTTGATTTCAGGCCGCTTAGTATCGTCGAGTAAATATACTTTTTTGTTGGCATAATCTAAAGCTTGACAGCCGATTACAGTGCGCCGTAAAATAAAAGCCGGTTCGTTGTAAGTTGGGATAAAAATATCTACGGGCGGGGTGAAGTTTCCAGCTTCAACTGCAACTGCCATGCGATCGGCTTCTCGACGCCGATCTTTCATTCTCAGCATTAAATACAGTTGAATACTGGTGTTGAAAACCAGTAGCATTTCTAGGAAAAACAGCCCCAAACTAAAGATACCGTTGAGGGGATCGGTTAAATTTAGAGTAGCGAGCGATCGCCATAAAACGTAACGAATGGTTAAAGCCAGAACTATTGCAACTACTACAGCGCGCGACCATTTCTGCGGTTGAGGCGAAATTTTAATTGCAGCTAAAGCAACGGAGACCAGCACGATAGTCGGCACTAACAAATACATCTTGCTCGTAGCAGGCACTTGCAGCCACACAGGCGGGTTTTGCTGCCAAGTGTTGATTGTGGCAAAAATACCGCTGACTGTACCTTCACGGGCAAACCACGCTCCGGCGATCGCACCTGCGAAAGCAACCGCCCCCAACACGACTAGCGTTGCCACCGGCACCCGCGAAATCCGCCAAAAGCGGCGTTTCAAGTCTTGAATATCAAATCTTGAAGTTGTCATAAAATAATTTTAAAGTCCCGATCGTGCATGCAGCAGTAAGGGTTTCCTGCTGTCCACTTTTTAATTCAGTTGAAAATTCCAACACACCCCCATTACTATATTTACATTTTTTAACATTCTGACCATTGTATGATAATTCATCTTGCTTGCTGTTGCCAAACTGCTAAGCGAGTCCAAACCTGGCTAAATATAGCAGAAGGAACAAGGAAAAAGGCTTTAGTTACCGAGAAGAGAAGTCAGAAGCAATCTTCGGCAAGGATTTCAGCAATTAAGAACCTCCTAACTTACATCTTGTAGCAATGTCAGCAACAGGCTTTCGGGCCTGTTCCACAATAAAAAATATTTCTTGTGGGCCGTTTCTGCGACGCCGCCCATAAAAAGCTTATTGAAAATGCTGCCACATCTCAGTCATAAACGTCGGGCGCGCTTGCTATAGTTCAAAAAAAATTATCTTGTCTACAAATCAAATAGGATTGCTATATCAAACTATAGCAATCCAGAGAATTTAGCAATTAGATGAATTTGACATCTAACTAAAGGTAGATAAATTTTATATTAATTAAAAAAAATTACCGCTATCCCAGCACAAAAATTTAGCCATCCAAAAACTAATCAGCAATTTCTAATTGCGAGATTGCATAGCGGGCGACAGCCAAACTAACTCTCGCCTGTTCTATTTCCGACAATTGGGCCCAAGGTCTTTTAGTAGCCATGACCAATTCCCCCCCTTCCGAATCAACATCTCGCATGGCATAAGCCAAAGGACGTGCCAACACCTGCAAATCTTCCTCAGCCCACTGAGGCAAAATATCTAAGACGCACTCTACCATTTGGTCAGCTAAAGATTGATACTTAACAGTTGCGTTTTGGACGCTTTGAGCAATGCTGGCCAGAAAATCTTGAGGAACGCGAGCAAATTTTTCGCGCAAAGACTTTTGCAGAGCAGTCGTCAGCCAAACTTGTTCTAATTGCGAGAATAAAACCTGCGACTTCAGGGCAATATCGCTGTCGCTGAAGGAATCAGATAGCGTAAATTCCTGCTCTAGGGCAGTCAAATAAGATTCTGATTCAAGCTGTGCAGGATTCCAGGGGTAAGCAACATCAGTCTGAACAATTGTGGCGAGAAGTTCCATCTGGGCCTGAGTTTGAGAGTCGCGAAAATATTCAGAATCAGGAGATTGGGTAGCCATGATGTAATACCTCAGGGGGAAAAGGAAAAGACAGAAGGGGGACTGTGCCAAGAGCTAGTTGCGAGCTATCAGTGGTAAGTAACTCTTTAAAATTCAGACTGGAGACTCAACAGAACTTTGCTGTGCTACTCGCCGCTTGCCTTCATTAGCTACACCCGCATCTTAATTCGTTCCGCAATCAGTCTCACTGTAGCCCGAAGTTTTGGGAACCTCAATAGTGAACTCAAAAATCTGACCTTGAGAACTGCCAAATTTTAGCTGAGTCCCGCTGCGTAGCAGCAATTCTTGGTGGTGAACTCTCTGCCATCCCTCATGCCCCAAAACTAGAGTCCCGTAGCGAGAAAAATCGCGCAAGAAGTAGCTAGGTTCTTCCCGGCTATCTCCGATAATGTTTCGGCAGAAAATCTCGGCGTGTTTTTGAGAAACCCACTGTTCTCGAATCACTACGTCGTTTTCTTCCCAGCGTCCGACTCGAACCATACCTGCGCGAATCGGCCAAACCTGATTGGTCGATTCGGTGGATTTGGCATTTGGTCGATCGCGCCCCCGCAAATAAGCACAAGACGGCAACCGTCCCAGCCAAGTAGAAGAATTTAAAGGCAACTCAGTTTTGAGGTCATCTACCGGCTCAGTTAGCTGACCGTCAAACTCAGGGTGCATATACAGCACAGGCAGCGTCCAAGCCGGTTGATTGAACTTGTAGAGCGTTAGTAACTGCTGTCTGGCGACGGCGACTGCCCGATCGATCGACATCCGTCCGGCCAAAGCTTGGGCAAAAGTTTGGATAAAACTCAGGGCCTCGCGATCGGCGATCGAGTCCCGCATCCCCAACACCGCAGGCACCCCGTGATGGATCAGTACCTCAGCCAAACTGCTGCGGGCGATCGCCTGTTGTTGGCCGTTAGTTAAGTGCAGCCTCTCCACCGCCGGCTGAGCTCCCCAGCAGGCATTAAACACCGCCAGAGTCACGCGGCACCGAACTAATACCTGAGCTAGTTCAGTGCCATTAATCGCCGTTTCCGGCCCCAAAAACAGCAAACCGCCGTCGGGGCCCGGTATCCCGTGGCCGGCGTAAAACAGAATGTTGTAAGCTTGCGTTTCCAACCGAGAAATGAGTTCCGCCGGAGTAGGTTCGATCAGAGTATCGACGCGAGTCGGAACGCTGATGTCAAAATATTTGCCGCTGTCGTCGGTTTGAAAAGCACTTTCCAGAATGCCAGCTAAGGCGAGTGCTTCTTCTCCCAACTGCAAATGACCGTTATTGCTGTTGGAAAATTGAGAATTAGCACCGCGGCCGGGTTCTGCTTGTCCCAAAACTAGCAAAATGTTGAGCGACTCCGCAGGCTGCAGGGGTGGCAAAGGTTCAACATTGCTAGTAGTGCGGCTGAACAGCAGTTGCTGCGACAGAGAAATTGCAGGTTGACCGGCTTGAGGCTGCATAATTTCCCAAGGCAAAGCAATTAAATACGGTTCGCGCAAGTCTACGCGTACTCGCAGGGGTAGATTTTGCCCGATCGCGATACCTTTACTTTCCTGGAGACTACCCTGAATCGGGCCTTCAAACAGCCACTGCCAAAGATTAATCCCCAAATGCTGCATCAGGCGGCTGCTGTAGCTTGCCGGTGGCCGAGGCGGATGCTGATCCCCTTTGTCGCCCCACCCCCGTTGACCGAGGTGGAGCGGCACAGAGGGCGTCGCTGGAGGTAGCTCTAGCGACTGAGGACTTCGTTGTTCAGTTTCTGCCAGTATATTCTGGTTGTTTTCCGGCGAGACGAGACTGCCATCAGGATTTAGGGGCAATTCGTGAATTGTCCCGGAGGGCGAAAACATTTCCTGCCAAGCTTTCCAAGATTGGGATAGGGTATCGGGCCACATACAGTCGTGGTGAACGTACCCGCTGGGATAGGGAGCTTGTAGAACCCAAGTGGCAAAATGGTTTGCCCCAGCGGTTCTCAGGCGAGCGATCGCTATACTGAGGCAAGGACTTTCAGGGCGCGCCATTCACAACTACCGACTCTGGATATAGGGTTGGATTGAGTTTATCTATTCGTAGTTTATCGGGTTTGGGGTGCGATCGACTGCGTGAGATTGCTTTGGGAGTTTTTACTTTTACTTAGTGCCCAAAAATTTATCTATATTCGGTAAATCTACCCAAGTTCCCGTAGCATTCGACTCCTGGGTCACATCCATCAACAACTGCGAGTAAACCCCTTCTCTGAGGGACGGTATCAACGATTTACCCGCATCTATTGCTTCTACCCACCTATCTACTACTCGAATAAACGGTGCAATTCTCCCGTCTGGATAAACTTGAGGAAACTCCAATCTTTGAGGAATTTTGATTTCAGCTAAAGGTTCTCCACCTTGGGAACCCCACAAGCGAAATCCGTGGACGTAATCTTGCTGGTTGTCGCTTCCTAACACCAACGTACCCTTACTCCCGTATATTTCCACCCAGTGTCCCCGCCCTTGATAAGTAACAGAACTCAAACAAACTTGACAAGGAGTTCCCCCGGCTAATTCCAACATCAACGTGCACGAATCATCTGCATCAACTAATTTTAATTTTCCTGAATCATTCGGATCAGGCCGCGCCGAAATTCCTGTAATCAATTGCCCAGAAAGCCTCTGCACAGGGCCGAACAGCCAGCTAATATAATCAAAAACGTGAGAACCTGTCGCGCCCAAAACTCCGCCGCCTCGCTCTTTTTGCGCGTACCAATTCCAAGGGCGAGTCGCATCAGCGCGGCCAGACACCAGCCAATCAATCTTAATTAAACGGTTTTCTCCCACATATTCTGCTGCTAATAATTCTGCTAGCATTTGCCATGCGGGGATGAACCTAAACTCAAAGTCCATTGTGGCAATTGCTCTCGAACCACCATTTTTAAAATCGGTTTGAGATTCGTTGTTTGCCAATCGGTAAAGTTCCCTGGCTTCATTTGCTGTAAGGGCTGTGGGTTTTTCTAATAATAAATGCTTGCCTGCTTCCAAGACGGTTTTTGCCATTTCAAAATGCAAAAATGGCGGTGTGGAAATGCTGACGCCCGCTACTTCTGGGATGGCTACTATATCGGCGATCGAGTCGCAAGCGTAGGGGATATTGTGGGTAGAGGCGATCGCCTTTGCTTTGTCTAAATTCCGGTGGTAAACAGCCACAACCTCTGTCCGGTGATGGGCCTGGAAGCCGGGAAGGTGTACTTTTTGACCGAAACCTGTACCGACTACTGCAACGCCAATTTTTGACATAATTTAATAATTGTTAAGTGTTGACTGTTGACTGTTGACTGTTGACTGTTGGCAGTTGGCAGTTGGCAGTTGGCAGTTGGCAGTTGGCAGTTGTTAGTTGTTAGTTGTTATTTGTTAGCTGCGACCAATAACTAATGACCAATAACTAATAACTAATAACGACTAATCAATGACTAATAACTAATAACTAATAACTACTGACTAATAACTAATAACTAATAACTACTGACTACTGACTACTGACTACTGACTACTGACTACTGACTAACTACCCATTCAATTACTTGTTTGCCCAAACTAACGCCGTCAAACAAGTCAATTTCTCTGATGCCTGTAGGGCTGGTGACATTAACTTCTGTGAGATAACCGCCAATAATATCAATGCCGACAAAGTACAGTCCGTCCCGTTGCAGCACGGGTTCTAACTGAGCGCAAATTTGCCGTTCGCGATCGGTAATTTCTGTTTTTGCGACTCGGCCGCCGACGGCCATGTTGCCGCGAAATTCATTGCCTGTGGGAATACGGTTGATAGCACCGATGGGCTTGCCGTTCAACAGCACTATCCGCTTGTCTCCCTCTTTTGCTTCCGGCAGATAAGTCTGAACCATGACTGGAATTAGACCTTGTTGAGTGCTAATTTCGACCAGGGAGTTGAGATTGCGATCGCCCGCTTCCAAAAACAAAATCCCCTCGCCAGCTTTGCCGCCCAAGGGTTTAAGAACTGCCGCTCCTTTTTTCTCAACAAATTGCCGAATTACCTGCTTATTTTGAGAAACAATTGTCTCGGGGATCGCTCCCTCAAATTGCAAAGCATACATCTTTTCATTCGCCGTCCGCAATCCTTTGGGACTGTTAACTACCAAAGTTTTAGTGGGATCGATGCCATCTAGAAGGTAAGTAGCGTAGAGGTAAGGAATGTTGACTGGGGGGTCTGTCCGCATAAATACTGCGTCCATTGCTTCGAGAGGCTGCAAAGTAGGATGTTCTACCTGGTACCAAGCCTCAGCCGCCTCCCAGCGTCCATCTACCAGTTTGACTGGGGTGAGGGCTACCCGACTCAGCATTGCCCAGGTTTTGCCGCCGATGACGCTTAGTTCGTTGGCTTGAGTTGCCCACACTTCGTGACCCAACTCTTGAGCGGCTTCCATCAGCGCTACGCTGGTATCGTGTCCTGGAATTAGTCGCGCGAGGGGATCGATGATGAATGCAAATTTCATTGTCAATTAAAATTAAGAATTGGTCGAAGGAAAATTTAGGCTAACGGAAAATTCGACAGGGAATGCCTCATTTTGCTGCTAGCAGGGGGTCTAGCTGGCCTAGAGCATCGAGTTTGTGGATTTCGTCGCAGCCACCTATGTGTTGGTCGTTAATGAATATCTGTGGGAGGGTGCGGCCTCCGTTGGCTCGATCGCTCATTTGAGCCCGTGCTGCTTCATCTCCATCGATCGCGTACTCTGTAAAATCAATCCCTTTTCGCTTCAGCAGTGCTTTGGCACGAACGCAAAACGGGCAGGTTCTCCAAGTGTAAATTTCTACTTTAGGGGTCATGGGGCGCTCAAACAATAACAATATTTTTTAATTGTAATCTTAACCATAGTGCGGACTGTTTTTAGTTTCTAGGCTGAAACCCTCGATTTTTCGTTGGTAGCAAACTTGCCTTGGAGCCTTGAAACCCTTATTCTACGGTTGGCTATCAAAAACTGTCTGAAGGATTGATCTTAACCAATCTTATTTTAATTTTTATATTTTAATTTTTGTTATGTATAGCAACCTTATCTGTTGCACCGGAGGTTATTCATTGCTGGAACCCTTGCCGGGAAGTGCATTTGCCTTCTTCCTTGTTTTTACCCTGACTGAAGTCGCTATAGCTTTCTTCCTTCAACATCCGGCTCTATTTGCAGCGCACGAGCTAAATGTCAAGTTATTTTTTATACAATTTTTTATTTTTTAGATAAATTTAAGTAAACAAATACCCACGCTTAAAAAAACGGAGACATTTGGAAGGCAAACAGGTTGGTCATCAGCCTGCCTAGCGCTGAGGACCAACCTGCTTGTTTCGCTTTCTGCACGAACAGATCATTCCTGCACCTGTCAGTAGGACTGCGATCGCAGTACCCGGTTCAGGAATAGAAGTTGCGTTTCTCGAAGGTTCGCTTGTTTTGCTTGTGTATATTTGGGACAAACTCGGCTGGGTCGCCAATTGCGGCTCTGGTTCCGTTGCTGTTGATGCCTGGCTGGGGGCACAGGCACTAGAATAATTTCCCGGGCCGCACACGTCTACTGCTGAAGCCGGAGGGGCGGCAGCTAGATAGTAAAACGCTGTTGCCATTGTGGCAGAGAGTCCAATTGCTAGTTTTGCCAGTGGCGTACACATAACTATTTAGTTAAACAGTGGTAAAATCGAAAAATAGAAATAGTCTTAGAGATTAGCGCTGTACGACGGGCAAGGATTTTAGAGTTCTTACCATAAATGGATGTATTCTCTCGCGAACGTCTGTAAAAGATAGTATAGCGCTTGAGGTGAGTGCCCAAACACTTTAATAAAATTATTCTCTTTTACATTGACGTCGCCTACCGTGGTTGGCCCAGAGTGAAGCAACATCTTTTTGCAACCTCTGAACCAACAGCCGTTACAGCCATTAACAAAGAGTGTTTTTACCTTGACAGCGGCATCGGGAAATTAATTATTTAACCGAGCGCCAAATAGAGATGCTGTATTGTACTTTGGAATGCACAATCTGACTACTCTTTTATAATCTCATAGTTCGACTATATCTGTCCTCAGTATATGTACGTATATTCCCCGATGTCAACTATTCAAAAGGAATATTTAAGTATTTACCGAGGGTAGAGGGCGTATTGAATGAGCTGAGCTAGTCTGTCGCGGAGAGTTTCCATCCCAAGACCTTTGGCGGCCGAAATAAATACTGCTTGAGGAAATTCTTCTCGGGCGAGGGCGAGAGTCTCTCCATCTACGGCATCGATTTTGTTAAAAACTACAAGGGCTGGCCCGGGAGTTACGGGCATATCTGTCAAAATATTCATGACCGATCGAATTTGGCTCTGCCACGCGGGATGGGAGAGATCGACCAGATGCAGCAAAGCATCGGCGTCAGTGACTTCTTCGAGGGTAGCCCGAAAAGCGTCGATCAATGCGGGGGGCAGTTCGCGAATAAAGCCCACTGTATCTGTGAGGACGATCGACAGGGGTGCCCCGGTGACGCCGGGAATGGTCAACCGTCGAGTTGTGGGGTCGAGGGTGGCAAATAACTGGTCGGCGGCGTAGACCTCGGAATTTGTGAGCAGGTTGAGCAGAGTCGATTTACCGGCGTTGGTGTAGCCGACGATCGCGACTGAGGGTACGTCCATGT
>JARCMA010000224.1 GCA_030248405.1 Microcoleus sp. MP8IB2.171 | reverse complement strand
TTTTTTGTGGTCATGACTGTAATTCGCTCTCAAAAACTCTTGTGGCTCTTTAATAATTAACAATTAAACTAGCCCAAATGTCAAGCTGGACAAGGACTTTATTTACTTTTCTATATATTTGTTTCGATATTTTTACTGATTTAGCTATTGATTTAGCATAGTAAGTAAGGAAGAACCTGGTTTTTTTACGCCGACCTACTTATACCTGTTGGTATCGGTCAAGGATATAGTACGATCGCACTGATACCTTCGATGAGCGGCAGTTGGGCGCTGCCGTTAAGACACGAACGTATTACCAGTTGGGACAACCCAATCGGTAAAGGCGCTGAACAATTGGCACGCTTTGTGTGCATATCTTCAGAATAGACCGATCGCCCTATTTGATAGTGAGTATGGGTGTGCCCCTTTGGTCAAAGCCACCGCTGCGATCGCTGCTGATCAACTAATGCGTATTCGCTCCAATCGTTGCTTGTGGTCAACACCCCCAGCCTATAGTGGTAGAGGACGGCCCAAAATTCACGGTCAACAGTTTAGGCTGAACGACTCTCAAAGCTGGTGGACACCAGAACAAACTCTGGAATCTGTTGAGCCTAAACTCGGAAAAATCCGGTTTAAAAAATGGGATGACTTGCACTTTCGAGGTAGTCCCAAACATCCAATGACTCTGATTTTAGTCGAACGTCTAGAGACTGTAACGGGTCGATTAAATAGTCAACCTTTGTGGTTAGTGTGGGTTGGTATCCAAATGCCATCTCTAGCAGAAATTTGGCAACTATATCTGCGCCGCTTTGCCCTAGAACATTGGTATCGGTTAGCGAAACAAACCTTACATTGGACTGTGCCGAAGTTGAGTACTCCTGAACAGTGCGAACGATGGAGCGATTTAATGCCATTGCTAACTTGGCAATTATGGTTAGCTAAAGATGTAGTCAGAGAAATCCGTTTACCCTGGCAAAAATCTCTGCCTGAATTGACGCCTAGAAGGGTTGTACAATCAATGCTTCCACTTTTAATCAGGATTGGAAGTCCTGCTGTTTCTCCCAAACGGCGAGGAAATTCAGATGGATGGCAAACAGGAAAACCTCGCACTCCAAGATGTCGCTATCCTGTGGTTAAAAAAGGTAAAGGTCGGTTCCAAAAATCACCAAAATCGATTAGTTAACCTTGTCAGCTCTCTCTAAATTCACCATAATTTCTACTCAGATCCTTCTGAGTAAATTTGTGCTTAGTCTAAACTCCAATAATCTAGTCACAGCGTCTTTCATGACTTCAACTCTGGCTTTTTCTCAATCATCCCATTTTCCCCCATCTGCGTAAGTCCTATAGGTAATGCGCGTCTTTTTAGGTCTAAAAAAAAACTTGATACTAAATTAATTTAGCAGAGTTTGCTTTGTGAGGTATTATCTCACTTTTACTGCATTACAGCATAAAACAGAAACAATTTGTAATACCTGAGCCTTAGAGCGATTGCCCACCCCTGCACATCATAAAAGCACCTCTCCCAGCAGTACCTGCACAATCTGAGCTTTCTTCCGTCTAGTCTTAAGCGCTCGCAACGATAATTTATGGTGCAGGAACTCCGACAGATCGACGAACCTGATATTAGATCCGAAACGCCGATCGCTTTGTAACAAATGAATTTGCTCTCCAGCGATCGGTATCAGCAGTGGCGATCGCCCCTACAGTTCTACATCCTTGAACCCTTTTTCAAGCAGCACCCGCACGATATCTACTTTCTTGCACCCAGCTTTGGTTGCCGCTGCTGACAATTTGCGGTACAGCGATTCGGGCAGGTCGAGGGTGAACCTGATCGTCGGCTCTTTTTGTCAAGCAGAGTCGTGGTCGTGACTGGTAAATTATGGATTGCCGATCGCAAATTGCTGCACCAGTTCGAGGGATTTCTTAACGCGGTGGTGAGAGCCATTTCCTACGGAATAGCTTCGCCGCGCGCGCTCATCACCATGTGCCAGTTGCATAAATCTTGAATTATTCAACCAGACATCTAGACATTTAGATGATTAACCGCAGGTGATACGGGCCCCAACATTATCACGCCAAGAAAGCGATCGAATGGGAGGCGAACTCTGGCAGTAGAGCAACTGCTTGATTTTTGGGAAGCTCCACCACCTCCAATTCCCCACAACCGAGCGCTACGTTGTTATCGTTAATTAGCCGAACCAACCCGCCCGATAACTGGCAAGATATAGCACCATTTCAAACATTCAATCATTCAAACTTCTAGACATTTAGATGATTTAGCGGTAAAATTGAGTTAACTAACGTATCAATAAACCTATGATCGTGACAATCGCCTCATTCAAGGGCGGAGTCGGCAAGACAACTACGGCGCTGCACCTAGCGGCTTACCTGCAAACTAAAGCACCCACACTCTTGGTAGATGGCGACCTCAATCGCAGTGCTTTGGATTGGGCTGCGCGGGGTTCCCTGCCGTTCAAAGTAGTGGATGAAAAGCAAGGGGTGCGGTTTGCCAGGGACTACGACCACATCGTGATAGACACGCCAGCCCGACCCGACCCCGACGAACTCAAAACTGTAGCTGAAGGTTGCGACTTGCTGATTTTGCCGAGTTCTCCCGATGCGATGGCGCTCACCGCTATGCTGCAAATGGTGGAAGCTTTGCATTCTCTCAAATCGAATTACCGCATTTTGCTCACCCTCATCCCGCCTGCTCCCAGCAAAGTCGGGATTGAGTCTCGGAGAACGATCGAGAAAGCTGAGCTACCCATATTCAAAGCTGAGATAAGGCGACTGGCAGTATTTCAAAAAGCAGCCCTCGCCGGGGTTCCTGTAAGTGCTGTCAAAGATGCCTATGCCAAAGCAGCGTGGGGTTGCTATGCCGCTGTCGGCAAGGAGATATTGCCATGAGCAGCCGCTTTGATGATTTACTGAAAGCCAAGAAACTCAAGCCTGGTGAACCCGACCTCGAACCCGCCCCAACTCCCGCGTTACCCAAAAGCAAAGACCCAAATTTTGTCAGAGCTACTGTTTACCTGCCAAAACAAATGCACCGCGACCTCAAATCTGCTGCTGCACAGTCAGGCTCCGAAATCAGCGAGCTGGTAGAAAAGTCCGTCGCTCAATATCTCCAGCAGCTTAGTGCCAATAAAAACATTTAAGCGTTTAAATAGTTGGACGTTTGGATGTTTCGATGCTGCCAACTTTCTCTCTTATCTGCGGCGGTTGCCTTTCCGGTCAATCGCTGCATTCTTGAGGCAAGCGTACTGTTGTTGGTAAGCTAACACTGGACTTGCTTTCGGAGCGGCTTTCAGATGAGGAAATTACGGCAGTTGGGGGCGATCGCTCTGATTCTAGGAATTGTTAGCGGCTGCAATCTGACATCAGCCCCGCCATCTTCACTGCCGCGAGTTTCTCCTAAGCCTGGGATAGAAAAGCCGAAACTGAAACCCGCACCCACAGCGCAGAATCCCGTAGCTTCGGCAACCAACAATCCCAACTTACTCCTGGGGAATCCGAGCAACGCGGCATCCAACGCAGCCAGCGCGGATAACTATTTGATGGTAAAACCGCAGTACATCGTCTCGTACAACAGCAAAACTCACACCGCTAACTGGGTATCCTGGCAGTTGAATCGCTCGTGGATTGGTGCAGCCGATCGCAAGAACGATTTCCGCCCCGACGACGCGCTGCCCGCTACTTGGTACAAAGTGCGGCCCACTGACTACACAGGTAGCGGCTACAACCGGGGACACATCGCACCAAGCGCCGTAGCGAAGCGGGGCGTAAGCCATCGCACTCGCAACGAATCGGACAACAGCGCTACATTCTTGATGACGAACATGATGCCACAGTCGCCAGAGTAGAATCGGGGCGTGTGGGGAGATTTAGAAGAGTATTGTCGATCGCTGGTGCAGCAGGGCAAAGAGCTCTACATCGTTGCCGGGCCGGTGGGGAGCAAGGGAAGTATTGGCAAAAAGGAAAAGATTACAGTACCTAGCAAAACTTGGAAAGTGATTGTAGTTTTGGAGCGATCGGGGTTGGGATTGCAGGGAATCACGAGCAACACTAGGGCGATCGCCACCGATAAATTAGCTCCGACTCCAACTTGAGCTGCTGTTTCCGATTAATCGGCGCTCCAAACCAAAAAGCAATACCCACAGCCACATCGAGGGAATAGCGCCGGTGCATTTCGATGTAGTTGCCGATGTACCTGTGGCAATAGTGGTTCATCCATCGCTGTTTGGGCGATCGCTCCGTTTCTCCCACGTACAAAAGCAGCGGTGTCGGTTTGGCGGTGTCGTAGGCGATAGCCGGGGCGACAGCCATCGCAAAGTAAAGGCAAGTGCGATCGCCCCAATCGGGTTGATCGCAGAATGAGAGATTGTGCAGTTGCAGGGCAAATGGGTCAAGGGTATCAACATTGCATGGATTTGGTGCTAGCTCGAATAATGTTTGTTGTTGGGGTTGGCTGGATGGGGCAGATTGCTGATAGTCGAATATGCGCTGTTTCCATTGGTGCAGCGTACCGACACTCATTTCTAATTGAGGGAACCTCTTAGAGCAATTGGGCTGAAGTTCAGAGAAAAGTTTGAGTTGTTTCACGGTGTTAGTTGAGTTCTATGTTGTATGAGCCAATGCTGCATTTCACTCGATCGAGTTACAACCCACCTTCCGCACGTCAATTTGTAGTATACCAAGTAATACGAAAATTCTGAGTTATTTGAGGTTTTTTTGCGTATAAATACTTAGTTTTTTCTGTTTTGGTGTTTGCAAAACTACCAAAAAAATGTAATAATTACATATTACATTTTAAAGTGCGGAATGTGGGTTACAACGATTTTTCCCGACCGACGGCAGCCAAACGAGCTGGGAGTACGAACCTTACTTTTCCCGTTAAGTATGATTTTTAGCTAGGAGCCAACCCTGGCACAGGTCGCGTAAATTCGACCAACCTCGCCAGAGGACTTGAATCCC
>JARCMA010000223.1 GCA_030248405.1 Microcoleus sp. MP8IB2.171 | reverse complement strand
TTAAAAGCTTTGATAGAAGAATTTGACCTCCGACAAAAAGACCTCGTTCCTATTTTTAAAACTGAGTCTATTGTCTCTGATATTCTGCGTGAAAAGCGTCAACTTACAACGGAACACATACAAAAACTTGCTGAGTTTTTCTGTGTCTCGCCGGCTGCATTCTTTCCGCTACATCCAGCATCCAAGGATTCCCAACGAATAGAATTAGCGTCTACACAAACATAGTCTACACAAACATAGAATTTACGGCGAATAGAATTCGCGCCTACACAAACAAAGTCCGCCTGCGCGGACTAAAAGAAAATAACGGAATTTTAACCGCTCACTCTTCAACCCGCGTCGGCGGGTTTTGTTTGTATAGACGCGGTTTCTAACCGCCCTGTCTTCTTCTTCTGTGACATTACTCCGCCCTAAAATGGCAAAGCTTCTAAACCTCACGATTTAGATTTTCTGGTTGTTTCCTTGCGGTTTTTCACCCACTATCTGGATATGTAGTTACCCATATATCCCCGACGCTCTGAGTGCAGCGGACAGTTTCCTTTCCCGACCATCCATCGGTACAAATACAAACCAGTTTATATCGTTTGGAGGCCCCGGCTTATGCCTGACTTTTACTCTCAAGATATCCGTTGTTTGCTCTCGGTATATACATTCTAGCACAAAGCCGTCCTACAAGGACGGGGTTTTAAACCCATTAATTTGATAAAATCTAAAATCTAAAATCTAAAATTGAATGATTCGCGTTGCAATTATTGGTTGCGGTATTATTGGTGCTTCGATCGCCTTTGAACTAAGTAAATCCCCCGAACTAAAAGTCACTGTATTTGACAAACAGCCGCCTGCACAAGGTTCTACTGGCGCGGCACTCGGTGTTTTGATGGGAGTTATCAGCCACAAAACTAAGGGCAGAAGTTGGAAATTGAGGGAAACCAGCCTTCAGCGCTACGAAACTTTGATTCCAGAATTGGAAGCAGTTACGGGGCGAAAAATTCCTTTTAACAAACAAGGAATTTTAATGCTTTGTTCGGAGGGAGAGGATTTAAGTAAGTGGGAAAAATTGATAGCAACTCGCGAGTCTCAAGGTTGGCAATTGGAACTTTGGGATGTGGAACGAGTGCGAGATCGCTGCCCTCATCTCTATTTAAACGATCGCATTATTGCTGCGATTTATTCGCCTCAAGACCGGCAAGTCGATCCGACGGCGCTAACTTTGGCTTTGATTGATGCTGCTGAACGAAATGGGGTGATTTTTGAGTTTGGGGTGGCAGTTGAAGGGGCAGCGATTGCTGCTAGTGGCGAGTTCGATCGCCTAATTGTGGCCGCTGGTTTGGGTTCTGCTGCTGTCACTGCATCGTTAAATCAGTTGGTTGACATTCGCCCGGTGTTGGGACAAGCGCTGCATTTGCGGTCAAAAAATCCTCTAGGAAACCCAGATTTTGCGCCAGTAATTACTTGTGATGACGTTCACATTGTACCTTTGGAAAATCAGGAATATTGGGTGGGGGCGACGGTGGAGTTTTCCGAAAATGGCGGGGAAATTCAGGCGAATGCTGATATGTTGGCGCAAGTGATGGCAAGGGCGATCGCACTTTGTCCGGCCCTAGCAGAAGCTGAAATCCTCAGAAAATGGTCAGGATTGCGCCCGCGCCCGGAAGGGCGGCCGGCCCCAATTATCGAGGCGCTTTCCAGTAACAGCAAGGTTCTCATCGCTAGCGGCCACTATCGCAACGGTGTTCTGCTGGCCCCTGCAACAGCGCGATCGATTCGAGAAATGATTTTGCAATAATTAACAAATGTTAATACAATCAAGATAGCCATTCATATCTTACATCTAAATATGTCCGACAAACCTTTAGCTAAACCGCGCTCTTTGTGGCGAGTAATTTTGCTATCAGCAGTCAGCTTGCTGCTATATTACGGATGGTACAAATGGATTATTCAAGAAGAATTGCGTCGCTATAACGGCAGCGGTTTGTCGGGAACTCTTTGCTTGCTTCCTTTTGTTTTAGGAGTAGCCGTCCCCCAAGCTTTGCGGATATTCGATCCTGACGTTCCCGGATGGTTTGGTTGGTTTTCCTTCCTCGGTATTGCTTGGATTTACATCGTGCAGTTCAAACTTTACAACACAGTTAACGAATTGTACCGCCAAGAGGGAATCAAAGAACCGCTAACTGTTTGGTGGATGTTTGTACCAGGTTTAAATTTAGTTGTCGGCTTACGGCAAATTAACTTTTTGAGCCAGTTTTGGGCGAGAAAACAGGGAATTGAAGTTAAGGATAACTTAGCCGAAAGCATTCCTTTCCTCTCCGCTAACGCATAAATAAATTAAGCTCCAATCGCTGGGCGCTGCGAGTAAATTTCTTCTATAAGCAGGTCACGCAGTTCATCCGCAATGTCCGTGGGAGGGTTGCCTGCGAGGGCGCGTCCAATCAGCCGTTCTGCTTCCCGGAGTTGGACACACTCAATGGCAAGTACGGCGGCACTCCGATGCAGTATAGAACGAGTAGGCTCAAAATCCCATTCGTTTGCCACTAAATCCGCTGCCGCCCGTTCTTTCGCAAAGGCGGCTCTGGTGAGTGCAGTCACTTGGTCGATATCACCGCACTGACGGGCGAGAACGGCTCGATCGACCAGTTCCATTGCTTCGTGGTGAAGGGCTTCTACGGTATGCATTTTTTGACGATCCGTGCTTTGGGAGTACCGCAATTACAGATACATAGCCAGGAGCTACGTCATCTGAAGGGCGGATTTGTTCTAATTTTATCAAAGGAGTTGGGTCTAAAACCCCGTCCTTTTAGGACGGCTTTAATTTATTCCTAAAACTTCTGGCAATTCCAGTAATCGTGGTATACTGCAATAGTCGAGGTTAAACTCCTTTGCCATCGTGAAACGGGACATGAGACACACTTTTAGGCATAAACCGGGGGGCAAAGAGTGGCGAAAACTCTTTAAACAGCTAGAGGCTTAACACAGTCTCAAAACCAGAAAAACCAACTATTCTAGTCTTGTTAAGTAGGGTGGGGCACACCCAAACTCTAGGTCAATATCCTAGTAAGCTTTTGGAGATAGACCCTCTGGGGTGGCTGCGAATCAGGCTCGTTAATTGGTGGAATTCCCACGGTTAAAAGGTTTGAGTATTGCCGAAAGGACGTAACACTTAAAGGTCAGTCGCTGAATTAAGAATCCCCTCGCCTTTAGGCAGGGGAGTGTCAAGTTAACTCGGGCTTGAATAATGCTGTCAGAACCTTTACGAATCCCGGAGACTTCTAAGCGGGCTTTGCGCTGAAATAGCGTGCCTGGATCTTCGAGCGAACCAAGCCAAAAGTCAAAACCTAAGCCTTTACCTTTGACAGAGCGTTCGATGATGGTCAGTCCAGTGAGGTGAGGCATGATGAGCGCCGCGATACCGTAGGCTCCATATTCAGTGGCAACTTCCCGATCGGCGTTGAACCGACGGATAGTATCATCGATCGCATCCCATTGAATTTGGATTTCACAAGGTTGAATCCCCTCGATTGTCAGCTTCACAGGGATAGAGTGTCCTCCATCGTCGAGGCAAACGGCGGCTGCATCTGCACAGATGGCTCCGAAGGTGAGTGACCAGCCTAGACGTTCGGGCTTGTTGTCGCGCAGGTCATTGAGGGAGAGAATTTTAATCGGGTTAAGGTTGGTCATCTTAGGAGATGGCATGGCGATCGCATCTCCAGAATCTTACAGCATATAGTCTTCAGTCATGTTGTTCTTTTAGCGAGTTCACCCGAATTTATGGTTGAAAACCAAAGTATTGGTAAACCCGCCCTTACCCATGACTCTTCACCAGAACCTATTCGGCAAATCCGCAAGAATGAGTTTGAGTTCCAGTTCGTTAACCCGCTTAATTGCTTTAGGAATACTTACCCACTGCCGCTTTCTCTTGCTAGCTTCCGGCCAATTTTCCAGAACAGTTTGTACTTGCAGTAAAAATACTTCTACCTGACAAGTGTAGCCGGACTTTTGATACTCGTAAGTACCCAGCAAATCCGGGAATACTTTACCCAACAAACCTGCTTCTTCCCAAGCTTCCTTGGCGGCGGAATCTTGGGGAGTCATGTCAGGTTCAATTAATCCTTTGGGAATCACCCAGCGCTTGCTAGCCGAAGAAGTAATCAGCATTACTTCAATTTCTCCGTCTTGAATGCGATAGGGAATTACCCCCGATTGATCAACCAGTAAAGCGATTTTTATACTCATGATTTCTGCAATATTTCTGGCTGCAAAAGCTGCTGTAACCTCATGAACTGTTTACAACTAAAAAATAAAAACAGCATCCTAATTTTAGATACTTCCCAAGTTGAGACAGCAATCAAGTGGATAATAAACATATTTGGCTTTTCCTGTCTGTCGAAAATAGGAAATTTCCATGCACTCCTACTGAACAATAATATTATTATAATAACCGCGCGCAATCCTCTACCGACAAGCAGATAAAAGCCGTTCGCCAAAATCAGCCTCTATCTGCGCCGGTATGCGGTTTTAGGCCTAATCTTTCTTCCCCTTAGCCTCCAGATTTTCCATCCGACTCTTCAAATCTTGATTATCCTTTTTCACCTGATCTAATTCCTCCCGCAACTGCTTTACCGCTGCATCAGAACCAGCATTTTTCTGCACTCTTTGCACAGCTTCATCAGCCATGCGGCGGACGCGGCCGTCGGGAGTTTGGTCAGCTAAAGAACGCAAAATGCGAATTGCTTTGCGAGTTTGCATTTGTCCTAATCCCGCTACGACACATACTTGAGTCAAGAAAAACGTCTCTTTAGATAATTCTGCCAATCGCTGCAAAATCCGTTCTAAATTGACCTTGGTTTGACCAGTCGAAATTGTGCCCAACGATCGAATTGCCGCCAAGCGCAAAGCTTGCGGAGTACCAACGGCTGTGTATTTCAAAATTAGATTCAGCGCATCTTCAGAAGTTTTCATCTGTGCCAAACCGGAAATAGCACCCGATCGCACAACCTCATTCCAGCCCTGACGCTCTTTCAAAACCAATTTTAACTCTTTTAGTACCTGTTCGTCCGTCGGTTTTTCGTCGGGATTCGCCCCTGCAATCGAGCCCATAGCACTAGCTGCGGCCGCTTCTACATAATAGCTGTCGTCGCCTTTTTCGACGATCGATCTCAGCGCTTTATAAGTTTCGTGAGTTGGGATTTTACCCAGCGCATTTACCACAGCGCGACGAACACGAGCATCTTTATCTTTTAAACCACTTACTAAACCTTCAAAAACTTGGTCGAGTTTAATTTCAACTAACTGACCGGCAACTTCGGCCCGCACTGCCCAGAACGGCTCTTTTTTGAGAACTTCTGACAGCGTTTTCACCGCTTCTAGTCCTCCCTTTTTCGCCAAAGCTTGGGCAGCGTAAATCCGGGAAACCGGGTCTGGATCGAACTGCAACTGAGCTTTTAGTTCGGCAACTCCATACTCTAAAACAACTGTTTTTAAGTATTTATTTCCGACATCAAAACTGATAAATGCGGGCTTCTCTTCTAGGGGGAAATAGAAGCTTTGCTCGCGTTCGGACACTCGGACTGTAAAACTTTTTAGGTTCGGGGTTGAAGATGTCCCACTGTCATCCTCTGCTTCTTTTTCCGGCTTGTAACCGAAGCCGATCGGAATTTTCAAATCGAATACATCTTTGCTGTTGCCGTTGCCATTCTTCCCGTCTTTTACCTGAGTTTGGGTAACAGTCACTTTGGCTAATTTGCTATCGCCGTCCCAGGAATAAGCAACCTTATAATCTGGATGACCGCCGCGATAAACGTACTGGTCAAACAGGAACATCAGATTGCGACCAGTGGCTTTTTCGATCGCCCTGAGCAAATCGATCGTTTCTACAGTTTGGTGAGCGTTATCCCGTACAAAAGTGTGAATTGCTTTGTAAAATAGCTCGTCGCCTAACTCGGCATGAATCATGTGATAGACGCAAGCGCCTTTTTCGTACAAATGGCGATCGTACAATTCAATAGCTTCGCGGTAAACGTGAGTAACAATTGGGCGGCGGTAGCGAGAACTGTCTTCAGCTAAATAATTGCGGGCTTCACTTAACATATAATAAGCCGCGTCTTCTTTGCCGTATTCTTTGTCAGTCCACAGCACCTCTGAATAAGAAGCCATACCTTCTTTTAGCCAAGCATGAGACCAATGTTTAATTACTACTAAATCACCGAACCACTGGTGAGCCAATTCGTGGGCAACTAAGCTTTCAGTGCCGCGATTGTCGAGGGTAGCGCGTTCGTCTAACAAGCACCTATCTGTCAGCAAAGTTGTGGAAGTGTTTTCCATACCGCCGAAGATGAAATCATCGACGCAGACTTGAGCATATTTGGGAAAAGGGTAAGGATAGCCAAATGCTTTAGAGAAGAACTCAATCATTTGAGGCGTTTTGCCCATGCTGCGCTTAGCGTCTGCTTCGCGGCTTCTTTCCACGTAATAATTAACTGGTTTGCCGTTCCATTCGTCTTTGATTTCGGCAAAATCTCCGACGGCTAAGGTCATTAAATAAGTTGGGTGCACCTGGGTTTGCGACCAGTGATAAATTTTATCGTCGCCGTCATTTTTTGTGCTAACTAATTCGCCGTTAGATATTGCAAAAAATTGTTTCGGAACTTGCACTCTAATTTCCGAAGTTGCGAGTTGTCCGGGATAGTCGAAACAGGGAAACCAGAAGCGGGAATCTTCGTCTTCGCCTTGAGTCCAAACTTGTGTTGGTTTGTCTGGATAGTGTTTGTCCGGGCCGACGAAATAGAGACCGCGCTGGGGTTTTTCGACCGAGTATTCGATCGCAATTGTAATTGGTTGGTAAGCTTCTGTTGGTTCGTGTAGTTTAATTTGCAACACTTCGCCATCGCTGTCGAAATTTTGCTCAATTTCGCCGACTTTTACTGATTTAATATTCAGGTTTACAGCATCTAAGGTTAATTTGTCAATACCGCTGCGGACTGGATTGATGCGGATGCTACAAGTGCCACGAAAGCTTTTTTTGGGAATATTCAGCACTAAGTCGAGGAAAATGTGCTCTACTTGACCAGGGCGATCGGGGTTGTAGTGGGGCCTGGCACCGGGCATCTCGAAGGATTTGTGACCGTTTTCAGAATCAAAGTAAGTGTGTGACATTGTGATGGCAAAGTTGTGTGTCGATCGGCGATCGCAGGCAGCAGCGAGGAAAGCTGAACTGCCAGCTTATTCTAGGGTAGCGCGTCCTAGTTGCTGTTGTCGCTAATCTTGTTAAAAATTCGGGCGATCGTTACGGGGATATAAACAATGATTTTTTAGCTACAATATCAGCAAGGCTAATGTCTGCAATCATCAGCCTGCAATTGAAATTCAGAGGGAAATCTGCATGACAGCTACACTATCAGTTCCCAGTGCGATCGCATCTTTGCTGGGCGACGAAGCCGAAGACTTGCTCACCCATCAAGCGAAAGTTTCTAAAGATTTGTTGCACCTGCCAGGCCCGGATTGGGTCGATCGCATTTTCGCTCAAACCGATCGCTCTCCTCAAGTTTTGCGATCGCTCCAGCAACTTTATTCTAGCGGACGCTTGGCGAATACCGGCTATTTATCTATCCTACCAGTAGACCAAGGAATCGAACACTCGGCGGGCGCTTCTTTTGCACCAAATCCCATCTATTTTGACAGCGAAAACATCATCAGACTAGCAATCTCCGCAGGATGCAATGCTGTCGCGACAACGCTGGGAGTTTTGGGTAGCGTATCTCGCAAATACGCGCACAAAATCCCTTTCATTCTCAAACTAAATCACAACGAATTGTTAACTTATCCCAATCAATACGACCAAATAATGTTTGCTTCCGTCGAACAAGCTTGGAATTTGGGAGCCGTTGCAGTCGGAGCCACAATTTATTTTGGTTCCCCAGAATCGACGCGACAAATCCAAGAAGTTAGTCAAGCTTTTGCCCACGCTCATGAGTACGGAATGGCAACAATTTTGTGGTGCTATCTCCGCAATGATATCTTCAAACAAGACAAAGATTATCACACTGCCGCTGATTTAACTGGGCAAGCAAATCACCTAGGAGTGACAATTCAAGCTGACATCATCAAGCAGAAATTGCCCGAATGTAACAACGGTTACGCAGCAGTTGCTAAAGCCGCCGGCGAGAGTTACGGCAAAACCAACAGCCTGGTGTATTCGGAATTGACAACGGATCACCCGATCGATCTAACACGCTATCAAGTGCTAAACTGTTATGCGGGAAGAATGGGTTTAATCAACTCCGGCGGTGCTTCGGGAAAAAACGATTTTGCCGAAGCCATTCGCACCGCAGTAATCAACAAACGCGCTGGCGGCTGCGGCTTAATTTCCGGCCGCAAAACTTTTCAGCGTCCCTTTGAAGAAGGTGTAAAATTGTTCCACGCCATTCAAGACGTTTATTTGTCGTCCGAAATTGCGATCGCCTAATTGATTAATATCAGCCGTAGGGTGTGTCGCCTGCGATAAATCTTTGCCAAAAAATGGACAATCTCATAGCGACGCACCAGCACGGAGCAAGAACTCTTGTAAACAACTCCAAAAATGTATTGTATGAATAATCATTAGAAATATTATAAATCAATACGGTTCACTTAACACTATTTACACCCCGGAGATCCCCCTAAATCCCCCTTAAGAAGGGGGACTTTGAGGGCATTATTGTTCCCCCTTTTTTTAGGGGTCAGGGGGGATCTGTTTTAAGTGAACCGTATTGTATTATAAATTGCAAATTAACTGTAAGATTAATAGTAACCTAACAAATATACAGACAAAATATATAATTTTAAAATGCCCCACAGCCTCGTTTTAAACCTGCTACCAGTTGCACCAATCCCATCCCAATTTTTAACGGGACGGCATCTTCACGCCTTATTTCTCAACCTTGTGAGTGCTGTGGATAGCGATTTGAGCGCGTACCTGCACGACCAATCGAATGAAAAAGCTTTCACTTTAAGCTTTTTCCAAGTAAGCAGAAAAGAGGTTGCCAAAATCAGCACTGCGCCGACACAAAAGAGAGTTTTGCCTGCGGCGGCGCGCCCAATTGTCCCGGCGCTACAGTGGGAACAAAAGCAAGCAATTCGCGAAAATACAGCGATTTGGTGGCGCATTTCTCTGCTGGATGACGGTTTGTTCGATCGCCTAACTGAACTTTGGCAGCAACTGAATTTTGACCGCCCTTGGCATCTTGGCCCGACAGATTTGTACATTACCAATATTTTGAGCCAACCGCAATCAAACCAGCCTTGGGTAAATTTTTGTAGTTACGCCGAATTGTTCGATCGCGCTTCCGACACTGAGCGCCAAATTGCGTTTAGTTTTTGCACTCCTACTAATTTTCGGCAAGGTGTTTACGACAGTGCTATGCCAACTAGAGAGAGTATTTTTGGCAGTTTGGCGAATCGCTGGAGCAAGTACAGCAATAGGGCGATCGAACCTAATTTTATAGAAGCTATTTTCCCTAGTTTCTTCGATATCCGCACAGAAGTTAGTACGGATTCCCGAAGTAAATTTATTGGCTGCGTCGGCGATATTACTTACCGAATTATGGGAGATGTTGATCCGGTTGCTATCAAGCAAATTAATGCTTTAGCAGATTTTGCGCTTTACAGCGGAGTCGGGCGAAAAACGCCGATGGGAATGGGAATGACGCGCAGGTTGCAGAATTGTTAATCATTAACTTTTCGGCTTAATTTCACTAACTATTTCGTAAACATCTGTGTCGGGAATTTTGGCGAACAAAGGTGTCATATGCTTCAATATTTCTTGATAAGCTTCGCTTTGATTGGCTGCCATCTCTTCTACACTTTCCCAAAAAATGATGGCAATACCTTTGTCTGTATTGGGCAATTGCAGCAGGTATGCTCCCTTAAAACCTGTGGCATAAGTTGCAACGGCTTTTTCAAAAAGTTCTTCTGCTTCTTTGAATTTTCCTGGTTTAAATTCGCCAATGGCAACGTAGGCAAACTGATGTCGGAGAAAGTCGAGAAATTCTGACATATCCTGTTCCTGAAGAAATCGCTATACACCAGGTTATATTTTACCCGATCGCCGTAATTTTGTGAACTGCACAGTTTTTAGTCTCGCTTAACCAAAGCGGCGGATTTATGAGACATTATTGGACGTAGCCGCCCGACTCAAATAGAAACTTTTTGAGTCAGGCGGCTGGAATCTCTATTAAATAAACTTGATCAATCTTCTTTTGGGGCAACCAACTCTTTTTGTTCTGACGTTATAGCTACAGGTTGAGCGGATTTTTCAATCGCAGGAGTGATGGAAAAAATTGCTTCCGTCGTCGTTTCAAAACAATTTGACAACCCAATTTTTGCCAAGATTCCCGATCGCTCTAGGAGTTGTTGAACTTCCGGCTGCAAACCCGTGAGAATTAAGCGGCAATCGTGGCGTTTTAGATCCTGGTAGATGTCTTCGAGGGCGACTAACCCAGTGGTGTCCATATTCGGTACAAACCGCAGCCGCAAAATCAGATACTTCACTTCTGGTTCATCCCGCAGGAAGGTTACAAACCGTTCGGCGGCACCAAAAAATACAGGCCCATCTACCCGATAAACAGCAATTTGTTTGCTTAACCCCAGGGGAACACCAGGAGGAAAAACTTCGGTTTCGGGAATTTTGACCAGGCTCAACTCGCTCATCCGCTTGATGAACAAAGCACCCGCTGCAATTAATCCGACTTCTACGGCTAGAACTAAGTCAAAGCAGATGGTAACTAGCCAGGTAAGAATCATCACACCAAAGTCGGAGTATGTGGCACGCATCAGCAAGCCGATCGCTTCCCACTCAATCATCCGCAGGCTAACCACCATCAGAATGCCAGCCAAGGCAGCTAGGGGAATTTGTGCCGCGAGGGGAGCTAAAGTCAAGACAATAATCGCTAAAGCAACGCCGTGAATCACGCCAGAAAGTCGAGTTTGGCCACCAGCACGGACATTTACAGCAGTACGAGCGATCGCCCCCGTCGCCGGAATTCCCCCAAAAAACGGCACTATGATATTCGCCAACCCTTGACCGATGAGTTCCCTGTCACTATTGTGTTTCTCGCTGACAGTCATACCATCAGCCACCACCGCCGACAGCAACGACTCAATACTCCCCAATGCAGCCAGTGCGAAGGCAGGATTAATTAGCTCTCTCAGCAGACCAAAATCAGTCCAGTGGGGAATACCTTGCGGCACCGGTAACGATTGGGGTATCGAGCCGATGGTGGGGACGTGGAGGTGAAAAAACGACGCGACAGCAGTCGCTAGGATTAACCCCACCATAGAACCCGGTATCGTAGTATTAATCCGAGGCCAAAGCAGTTGTGTGGTAATTACAACCATTGCCAACCCCACCGACGCCGAATTTACACCCTGTATATGGGTCACACTTTCCCACAATCCCGGTAAAAAATGTTCGCTGCGTGTCAATTGCAAGCCAAAGAAATTATTAAGCTGACCGCAAAAAATAATGACGGCGATGCCATTAGTAAAGCCCGCCGTCACCGGATAGGGAATAAACTTCACCAGCCGTCCGAGTTTGGCAATCCCCAAGGCCACCTGGATAATCCCGGCCATTACCCCAGCAATCCAAACCTTTTCGAGGCCGTACTTGGCGACAATTCCCACTAGAACGACTGCCATTGCCCCAGTAGGGCCGGTAATCTGAACCGGTGAACCACCAAAGATTGCCGCTACAATCCCGGCCACAATTGCGGTGTAGAGTCCGGCTTGCGGTTCCACTCCACTCGCCACTGCAAAAGCCAGCGCCAAGGGCAGTGCTACCACTGCGGCTGTTAGTCCACCAGTCAAATCGCCACGCCAGTGACGGAACAAGTAACCCAAGCGGAAATGTTGAAGATTATCTTGAGTTTTTAAAGGTAGTTCCTGCATATTCAATTAATTTTGTACTCAGAATTTATGAATTGATGCAACAAGTCGTTCTCATTCCACCTCGATCGACTAGGCAATGTAATTGACGCTTTTTTCCTCCAGCCGCAAGGCATCCAGGATTTGAATCAGCACGGGGTCAGACAAAATTTTGAAAAGTCAGCTTTGAAGTAACTGGGCTTAAATGCCATTGGAATATCTATGTATCTTCAAAGTCTTGCAGATAGCTTAACGCTTAGGCGATCGTACAGCAAGCCCTAGACAGATAAAGTGTATGAACCGAAGCCGTGCTTGGCAGAGTTTGATTGCTGTATATAACTCTTTTATGAGATGCGACACTGCACTAAAAAGCGTCAGATTGTTGAGGTTTGCGATCGACACTGACTGTCGATTAATACTATTCTTGTCGGTGCCTGCGATCGCACTTTCCATAAAAAGCGGCCCGTAAAAAGTGGGTTTTTGCAATAACCCTATTGAGTTTACAAAATTTACCTGCCAAAATTATCAGGTATAAAGACAAACAAAGTAGAGAAGCAGCTAAAATAAATGCCAAAAATATTAGTAATTGAAGACAATAAGTTTCTCAGAGAAACCGTTATAGAACTTCTGGAATTGCACGGTTTTGAAGCTGTAGGCGCAGAAAACGGACAAGTCGGTATCCAGTTAGCGATCGCCCAAATTCCCGATTTAATCTTGTCTGATGTGATGATGCCGGAACTCAACGGTTTGGAAGTTTTTGCGATTTTGCGATCGTACCAAGCAACCGCCAGCATTCCGTTTATTTTTATGACAGGCTCGGAAATGGAAAAAGCCCAGGAACTCAAAGCCGACGGCTACCTCAAGAAACCTTGCAGCGCCACAGAAATGTTCCGGGCGATCGCAAATCAACTAGAAAAACCGGCAGTTACCAACCCACAACATCAAAAAGTACAGAACAATTCTGCGCCATCAAATCTTAGCTTGCGCGCCAGGAATCAAAAATCTCGGTTTGAGATTGCCTCGGTTTGCTGGCAATGACACGCACAGTAACGTTATTGATAAATAAGTTGAGGGAATTTCAAATTGGTTCCAGCCAGGGGTGGCTTAGACTGGGTATGTTGAATTTGGTTAAATATTTATGAACGCACAACCCAAAGGTCGCCTAGTTTGGAATCACTCTACCCACCTTCCCGGTTTGATACCCATTTTAGAGCGCCTCACCCTAAAAATCGGCATTCAAACCGTTACCCCAGGCGTCATTAACAAAGTTAAAGGACACATCCCCCGCATGACATTAAGAGTGTCAGTACCCATCCGCGGGGGATTTAAAATCATCGCCAGACAGGGCAAAACCGTACAAGAAGTCTTTATATTAACCACTCTCAGTCAAGGGGACTTGGAAGAGATGATCGCCCAAACCCTAGCCAAGTGACAATATTTTCTTAGCAAGCAAAGCCCGAGCCCTAACTGAAGTAGTTTCATCGCTTTGGGTGATTTCCTCAAGTCTGGCCGAAACTTCCGCTAACCAATCCGGTTTAACAGTCGCAGCACCTGCCAAGGCTTGTAAACCTCCCGCTGCTGCGTAGCGAACCACCCATTCTGGATCACGGGACGCTTGCAGTAGCGTTTTCACAGCGCGAAGTTGAGCATCTGCAATTTCTTTTGTGGGCATCAATTCCCAGCAAATCGTCCCCAAACCCCTAGCCGCCGCCCGCCGCACGCTCAAAGCAAAGTCATTCGCCGCAGCATCCAGCAAAATCTCTAAACCTCTGGGGTCGCCAATTCCCGCCAAAGCCCGAACAGCCCAAGCCCTCGCTCCGTAATTGTAGCCGTCAAGCTGTTCTAGAAGCGGCAGCACGGCGGGTTCTCCGAGTTGAATCAGTCCGTCAACGGCGGCCACAGCGGCGCCTGGGTTGTTGTAGCCGAGGACTGTAATTAAGGTAGGAATTGCTTCTTTTGACTCAGCCGCCGCCAGTGCTTTGACAGTATTTAACAAGCCTTCGGAAGAATCTGCTTGTTCGACTGCGCGAATTAGTTCTAATGCCATTGATTTGTAAGCTCTACCGTGATCATTGTAATTGTAGGTTGGGTCGATCCCGCGATCGAACTTTTTGCAGCGTCGGTGAGGCGCGGCGATCAACTTGGAAAGCTTACCACACTCGAAATAGGACAATCTTGGTTAAAGAGTCGAATCCGCAAAAAAACTCGACTCCATACCTGCGCTAGGAATTCTTGCGCTGTGCATCCTCACCGCCTTCGCGCTTCCTATAAGCCTTAGCCCAAGCATAGCGCTGCGGATTTTTTGTCAGCAGATATTCCACAACTTCTCGACGCTTCTCATCTTTAGTATTTTTGACAACCCGCTTGAGTTCGGAATCTATATCTTCTGATTCAGCACCGCGTTTAATTGCCTCGTTAAACCAACGCTCACCCTCTGAAAATTGACCCCGCTCAAAACAAATAGCTCCCATCAAAGTGTAAGGATGATGACTCTGAGGCTGGTACTCAATAGCTTTTAGCGCGCACTTTTCAGCATCATCTAATTTATGAATATCTCGGAAAGCACCGCCCCTCGTTGTTAACAAAGCTGACTTGAGCTTATTTTCTTTGATTTGGTCGAATTCCAGATTTTCTGTCACCTTCAAGGCACTTTCTGGTTCATCTGCCTTGCGCCAATGACTGCTGGCGTTGGGCAAGTTCCATTTATCTCCAGTGCGCTCATATTCCCGATCGTAGAAAAGCGCTTCAAGCCTGTGGTAGGCCATAGCAATCTTTCCATGACTAGCTAAAAGTTTCTGTTGTATTAACTGAACAACTAACACAGGATCTAGACGTTCTTCTCTCTCCAATTTTACCATAATTGCGTAAAACGGATCGAAGGGGAAATTATGATCTATAATCCGATACTTGACCTTGAGAGCAGCAAATTCCTTCTCTTGGGCAAAGGTAATTACATCCTCACGTCCATTCTGTTTCAGCCAATCAATATCAGCCTCACTCAACTGCTCTCCCGATTGAATCTTAGACTTGAGACTAGCAGCATATTTGTCAATAGCAAAAGTAATTACATCCTCACGTTCATTCTGTTTCACCCAATCAAAATCAGCCTCACTCAACTGCTCTCCCGATTGAATTTTGGACTTGAGACTAGCAGCATATTTGTCAAGCGCCAGAGTAATTGTCTTGGTCAGTTTACGCTTTTTCAGAAAGTTAATATCCGGCTCACCTAGCGGATTGTCTAAATCAATTTTTTTGAGAACTTTATACAGATGACTAGAACGTGATAAATCCTCAGATTTATTAGCTTTATACTTAACTTTCAGCTCAGCAAAGTGTCGTGTCTGTTCTATCTCCAAAACAATGTTAAGCGTTTCGCTCAGTTGATTCTCTTCCAGCCAGTTAAGTTCTGACTCACTCAACTGCTGATCTACCTCAAGATTTTTCAGGATGGGATACAACGGACTTGATACAGATGTTTCTGGGTATTCACTAGCTTTGTACTTATCCTTGAGTTGGGCAAACTCAGCTTCTCTTACAGCTTTTTGTTGCCAAAAAATTTCTAGAGTATCAACCAGTTGGTTGTTAAACAGCCAGTTAGCCTCTACATCACTTAATCTTTCTCGTGCATCCAGTTGCTTGAGAATCTGATACAAGGGGCTATCAAGTGAACAATTTGGGTATTTACTAGCTTGGTACTTAGCCTTTAGTGCAGCAAATCGCACCATCTCTTGAACGATAGCAACTGTTTGAGTAAGCCCCTGTACTTCCAGATATTTAACTTCTAAGTCAGTTAGCTGATTTTCTGAGTCAAGTTTCCAAAGGATAGGATACAAAGGACTGGACATGGGTAGCCCTCTGGTTACTTTAAACTTAGACTTGAGTTGAGAAAATTTAGCATCTAGTTTTCTTCGTTCTTCAGCTTTACGTTGTGGCTCTTGCTCGATAGCTTCTATTGCTTCCAAAAGCTCTTGGTTTAGTAACCAATTCCACTCGAAGTCAGTAATTTCAAATTCTAAATCAGCTCTTCGCAGGATGAGATACAGAAGACTAGAGGGAGATGAATTTTCATATTTTGTTGCTTGATACTTGGACTTCAGCGCTGCAAAATGTTGCACCTGGACTTCAAAATCGTCGTTGCTCATGGTGAATCCTGATTATACTTCTAGCTGATACACAACCATCTCCCAGCATTCCGCGATCGCTATTTTCTAAACCAAAACTTTTTTAACTGAGGACTAATCCAGATGGTAATATTATTTTAACACGCTCGCTTTCACCAACTCCAGCTACAAACCTCAGTATTTTCACTGAAATCTATCAAAATTAGTACCTAAAGTCTCGTCCCTCATTCCATCAAATCATCCGCCACCAATTCACCCGGAGAAAAGCGAGAAAATAGCAGTTCTCAACTCCCTGAAATACAGATAGGTGGTAGGGAAACAGCACTGCTGTTTCCTGAATGTGCTGTTTCCTGAATATACGGCAGACAATTGAGAATCGCTACAGCAATCCTATTTCAGTTATGAACTAATTTTTGTTAAAGTAAACTATCCATTAAATTCATCACTTGGATAGCTTCATCGGACAAAGATAGAGATTCTTGTTGATTTAGATGATGCTCCAAAACTCCTTTCAGGGCAATCAATTTCATGCTATTTTCTGCTAAAGTTTCAGCAATAGCTGGCGCTGACGGCAAATAGCCGATCGCCCCCAAGTCCATCAAAGCCGATCGCCGCAACTGCAAATTATCCCCATTCAAAGCAGTTACCAAGCGCTCTCCGTAAATGCGATCGCCAGTCAACTGATACATCGCCCGCGCCGCAGCGTACTGCACCCGCTCCACAGAATGCTCCAAAAAAGGTGCAATTAGCGGTATAGCTTCTGTCGCTCGCAGCGTACCCAAAGCTTCAATTGCCGAGTCGTAAGGCTGCACGAGGTGCGATTTGCCAGCCACTCGTAGCGCCACAGCTACGCCCCCATCCAATAGCTGCATGAGTGGTGGAATGGAATCGCGATCACCCAGCATTTCCAGAGCTTGAGCCGCCGCTTCCCGCACGTAATAATCCGCGCATTCCAAACAGCGAATCAGCGCCGGTAAGGCTTGTTTATCGCCCAATTTACCCAGCGCCCGCGCCGCATTTCGCAATAGGGAATAATCGCCTATTTTTGTTTGTTCTGACTCTTCTTGCAAGGCCCCAATCAAAGCTGCAATAGCTGCCGGTTCCTTGACTCGAAATCTACCAATCCACCAAGCAGCATAATACCGGAGACTGTAGTCTTGGGAGTGCAAATTTGCGATCGCCTGTTCAATAGTTAAAGACTCGCCCTCAGCTAAACCCGCCGGCGGTGAGTCGGATTCGTAATAATCCATAATTTTTAATATCGCTTAGGAAACTCGGCGATTGAAATCGCTGCTATACAAACGAAACCCGCCTGCGCGGGTTGGGGAAACTCGGCGATTGAAATCGCTTCTATACAGACAAAACCCGCCTGCGCGGGTTAAATTCACTCTTACTCTTCGTCCGCGGAGGCGGACATTGTTTGTCTAGAAGCGATTTCAATCGCCCATTTCAATCTATTAATTATCATCCTCGGATGATTCAGGGGATGATTCTGCGCTCGCGCTTAAAGGATGAATGCTGACAATTTTCCCGCCCATGCGAGTAATCCGCTGCATTTCTTGATTCATCCGATTGTAAGGCACGTTGATAAATGTACTCGCGCTCGATCGAATCGAATAATCCACATTATTTGTTTCATCGCTTTGGCGCAAGCCCACAACTTCATACCGAAAGCAGCGACCAGCCGAAGCTGTATTGCCACTTTTTCCAGCTACAATTTGACCCAACATAAGCTTCTTGGTAATTGGTAATTCTGACTGTTGACTGTTGACTGTTGACTGTTGACTGTTGACTAATAGCTAGTAACTGCCAACTGCCAACTGCCAACTGACTAAATTGGAGTAATGCTGGCGATTTTTCCGCCCAAACGATGAATTTTCTGCATTTGCGGCAGCCAATCCTCAACAGGTACGATGAAAGCCTTGCTGCTGCGACGCACACTAGGATAGCCACCTGTGCGAATCCCCGAAACTTCCACGCGCAACAGTCGTCCTTCCTTGCCGTAAGCTGCCGCGCCGCCGAAACCGCTGCTGGGAGTTACGTTTTGTGCCGAAGGGCGATATGCCCAACCTTCGTTACCACCGGAGGGACCAACTACTGCCGTAGCGCTGTTGGTACCAACTTCGGCTGCTAAGCGAGAGTTATTGCCTTCTATTTGAGATGTATCGCTATTTGCGTAGCCCCGATACAAGCGGAACATCCGGGTAAAGCCAACGGATCTTTGTCCCCGCTGAAATTCAAAAGCCCGGTAGTAAGGTACGATATTATCTCCAAAGCTTTCTTGATATTCTACTGAATCGATGTAGGAATCAATATCAGCATCGTATCCTTCGTTTTGGTACAAATCTAAGTGATGAACTACTTCAGATTCGTCGTAAATAGCCCGACCGAGCAAGTGTTTGTAGTTTAGTTCGATCGCCCGAGTTTGAAAGCTGTTGTAGAAAAACTTGGTTTTGTACAGTTCCGATTTTGCTACAGCGCGTACAAATTCTCGTACTGTTAAGCTGCCGTCTCGCAGGAGAGATTCAGAACTTGTCAGGCGCTCGGATTTCATCAAATAGTCGTTGCCCAGCACCTGACGGTAAACCGCACGAATCACAGTTTCAACGTCGTCTTTGGTGTAGTTCGGGCGCAATTCTACCTTCGGCGCATCGCTCAATGCGGAAGTTCCCAGTCTGGACGCTGCTGTCGTAATCGCCACCAGATTTTCTCCTAAATTATTAATGACAAAAGTTTAATGCTTGGTTGCACTTGAAATTTTTAGGACTAAGGATAATATGCCTCAAAGTAGGGTGTGCAATGCACACCTTACTCATACACATAAAATTGAAGAATTTTTTAGCCTTAGTCCTAATTTGCTAAAGACGTTTCAAAAAAACGTCAATACACAAACTTTAAGCTGTGGTAATACTTACCACTTTGCCGCCACGTTTGTTGATTTGCTGCAAGCGGCTCGAAAGTTGCTCGTAAGGCACGAGATATTCGGTAGTTGTCCGCCGCACTTGAGGCGAAAACTTAGCCGCACCTTGCATTGCGGTGACTCGGTAGAGTTGGCCGCGAGAACCGCCGGAAGTCCCGCCAAGGGCTTTTCCGATGGAGGCTGTGTGTATCGGCGAAGCCATATTTCTCGCTACTTCCCAAGTCAGCCGGGCTTGGGTTTGGTTTTGTGATCGATCGCTAGAAGCAAAACCCCGGTACAACTGAAACATCCGGTTAAAACCGACGGTTTTTTGACCTCTTTGAGTAGCGAAACCGCGATAGTAAGGCACTATACTGTCGCCAAAATTTTCTTCATACTCAACTGAGTCAATGTAAGAATTGATTTCAGCTTCGTAGCCTTCTGCATTGTACAAATCAACGTGGAAAGCAATTTCCGACTCGTCGTAAGGAGCGCGGCCCAACAAATGCTTGTAATTAAGCTCAATTAACCGCGTTTGCGAGTTCGGATAAAAAAACTTTTTCCGATAAGTTTCGGAATGTGCAATTGACCGCACAAAATCTTTCACTGAAATCTGCCCTTGCAGCAGCAGAGATTCAGCACTGGTAAGTCGTTCGCTCGACATTAAATACTCGTTGCCGAAAACTTGGCTGTAAGCGGCGCGAATTACTGCTTTCGCATCGTCTTGCGTCCAGTGGGGACGCAGTTCAACCCGTCCCGCTTCTTCAAATGCTTTTATTCCCAACCGTTCTGCTGCACCTAATCCCACCATCTTCGCTTCTCCCTTTTTTGCTTTAAAAACTGATAACCGCTTAAAAAAAGTATTTGCAAAACTAGGCTTTGATCGCAGATGCCCGGAATTCTAAACAACCGCTAACAGTTAAGCTAACAGTAGCTTACAATTCCGGGCATCACGCAAATCTAGCTCAGAGCGTTGATTGCGTAGTCGATGTAGGAAGTCGCTTCAGTTGCAGCGTCGCCACTCAGACCGTGGTTGGCTTTGATGTACTTGAGAGCTTCAACGTACCAGCTAGGAGACAATTCAAATGTCCGGTTGATTTCGTCAACACCTGCAATCAGGTACTCGTCCATCGGACCGGTGCCGCCTGCAACTAAGCAGTAGGTTACCATCCGCAGGTAGTAGCCGATGTCGCGAGCGCACTTGGCTTTACCGGTTGGGGTAGAAGCGTAGTTCGGGCCTTGCATTTGTTGGGTGTACGGGAATTTGTTGTACACAGCTTGAGCTGCACCGTCGATCAAGCGCTGAGAGTTGGCGGTCAAAGCCTTGGCTGCCTCCAAACCTGCTGCTGCTTGGCGGAAACGGCCGAAGGCGACTTGTAGTTCAGTGCTGCTCAGGAAACGGCCTTGAGAATCGGCTGCTGTTACTGCTTCAGTCAAAGGGGTTTTCATTGTTCTGGTTTCTCCCTAATGTTGTGTTGTTTTTGTACAAAAATGATTGTTTGCAAAAATGCGATGCTCGCTTCTTTACAAGAAATGTTCGCTTGGCTATTTTTAGCCGACTGCATTAGCTGCGCGGTCGAAGTAGCTGCCGATTTCAGACATCAGCGAGCTGCAATCACCACGGGTAACACCGTTAGGGTCGTTAGCGATCGCGATTGCTGCTTCCTTCATTTTTTGCACGCCGGCTGCAACTGAGCCACCGGGAACTCCCAGAGCTTGGTATGTTTCACGCAGACCGTTCAAGCAGCGGTCGTCCAAAACGCTGGCGTCGCCTGCAAATGTTGCATAGGTGACGTAGCGCAAGATGATTTCCATATCGCGCAAGCAAGCTGCCATGCGGCGGTTGGTGTAAGCATTGCCACCAGGAGCGATCAGTTGCGGCTGTTCGGCGAACAGGGTGCGAGCTGCATTGGCTACGATGCTGGATGCGTTGCCGGTGATGCGGTTTACTGCGTCAATCCGCTTGTTGGCGTCGGAAACCATGCTGCTGAGAGCATCGAGTTGGCCCTGAGCTAGAAATTCGCCCCGAGCGTCAGATTGGGAAACCACTTTTGTAAATGCGTCAAACATGAAACAACTCTCCTACTTGAGTTAATTGAGTTTGGTTGCGGTATAAAACCGTTAAGTTAAATTTGTTCAGGCTGTTAAGCCTGCAAGGGTTGAAGGTAGACGCCAGCTACTACGCTTGCCGGCTCGTTCTCTCCCTTTCCGCTACCTGCACTATTGTTACATTGCAACGGAGGTTTAAGAAACCTTAGAAAATTTTACACCTTTTATGAGATTGCGACAAACCTTGTCAATCAGTGTTTTGGTTAACTTTGGCCTGTCGTTTCAACCCTCTGATAATCTTTATACAATGCTCGTCCGTCTTTGTTTATTACAAATTATTACAGAAACTTATCTCTCTAAGAAGGTAAAGATCGGGGGGGCAAGTGCTGGCAAAACTCCTTCCTAGGGTAGATGCGCGATAGCAGGAAAAAAAGAATAGTTTGCTTCTAGCGCCCCTGCACAGTGGGTGGAACCGCCCCAAACCCTCCCGTGGGCCGATCGCCTTTGTTGGCTTTCTCTGGAAAAGCCGAATTGTTAAGAAGTATTAATTGACATCCTCACCGGGCTAAAGCCACGGTGATTCCAAAGATCACTCTTTGGGCTTCCTCTTTCTACGACTTGACTTACTCGGAGGAGTCTCCTCACCCAAGCAGAGATCAATGTCTCCAGAGGCGTATAACGTTCCCGTGTGCCCCACGGTACGGAGTGCTAATTCAAGAATGTTGATAGCCGCGTTCCAGTCTCTATCAAGTACAAACCCACAATGATCAAATTTATGAGTTCTCGTACTCAACGACTTTTTAACTTCTTCCCCACAGTTAGAGCAGTTGGCACTGGTGTAGTGGGGTGGAACAGCAACCGTCGCCACTCCAAACACCTTGTCAAAATATTCCAACCATTGGCGAAAAGCAGACCACGCGGCATCAGAAATGGATTTAGCCAGCTTTCTGTTTCTGACCTTGTTCCGCACCATCAAGTCCTCATAGGCAACCAAGTCGTTAGACCGGATAACGCATCTTGCCAATTTCACGGCAAAATCTTTACGCTGCCTGCTTACCTTGAGGTGCTTCTTGCTCAAGCGATTTCTCGCTTTGGCCCTGTTTTTAGAGCATTTCTGGGTTCTAGAAAGACGACGATTAAGCCACTTGAGAGCTTTCTCGGACTTCCTAAGATGACGGGGATTTTCAATCGTTTGCCCGTCCGAGTCAGTGTAGAAGTGGGTCAACCCAACATCCAAACCGATAGTTTTACCGGCTCTCCTGAACTTATGGTTATAATTTTATCTAATGAGAGAAGCAAGCTAACACGCGATTTCTAAAGTTATTAAAATTAGAAAAGCCATATCCTTGC
>JARCMA010000222.1 GCA_030248405.1 Microcoleus sp. MP8IB2.171 | reverse complement strand
GTTAATAATCGATCAAAAGGGCGATCGCACCCCGCACCGATTCCCCCATTATCGAGCCGCGAACGCTCGCGGGCGCCGTTTTCTCCCACAAAATCAACTGTTCCCGAAAAGCCGAGTCTTGCTTAGCCCGCTGCACGATCGCCTGACTGATGACTTTCTTTTGAATCTGCTCTGTCGGGATACCTTGCTGCTTCAAATAATCCAACAGCCGCTGCACGCTTTCGGCGAATTTATCCGGCGTCTGAGACATCAAAATAAACGAAATTTGGCGCACCATTCGCTGGTAGATTTCCTGTCTTCTGAGCAATACTTCCTTGTGGCTCGCCTCCGCCGGCTCCACACTGTTACTAGGAATAGCCAAGTCGAGCAAACTCAAAATTTCAGCGTCCTTGGCTAAAACCTTTTCCAACATATCTGGATAAAGCTCCAAAATGCGATCGCCCAAAATCTTGCCGTTCACCAAACGGTTCGCACTCAGCCTCAGTAAACTTTGTTCTCCCGCCGACTCAAAAAATTGAACGTTCAACTTAAGTTCGCGGCTCTCCAACTCCACTCGACGCATCGTAAAAACCAAAGCCTCCCAATTAGGAGATTCATCAAAACACACCTTCACAATAGAACTGTCCTCTTGATGCTGCCGCCCCAATTCCCCCGACTCAAAATCGCGATCGATCGGCAAGCGATTTGCCGCAACTTTCGCAGTATAATCAAACTCAGTAAAAACATAGCTGCAGTCAACTCTCGACAGATCGACATCTTGAACTTGCCAATTTTGAATGCAGCAACCCGTAAGCTGCGTCCCCTCCAAATTCGTCCGAATCAAACGGCACTCAATCAAACAAGCTTCTCTTAAATCCGCCTCACCCAACATCGCATCCATCAAATAAGCGCCACTCAAATCAGCTTTCCGCAAATCAGCACTTCGCAAATTAGCTTCGCTCAAATCCGCCCGCAGCAAATACACTCCTTGCAGGTTAGCTCGCAGCAAAAGTGCCTTCTTAAAACTCGCTTTCAATAAATAAGAACCGGCCAGATTAGCTCGACTCAAATCAGCGTTATCCAGCACCGCCTCAGTCAAATCCGCCCCCGCCAGCACAGCTCGGTGCAAGTCAGCGCCCGTCAGATTTGCCGATCGCATTTGAGCGCCATTCAAGTCAGATTCAATCAAATTTACACCGATTAAAATTGCCGATCGCAAATTCGCTTCCACCAAATGCGCTTCCCGCAAATTAGCACCCGTTAAATTAGCACCAACAAGACTGGCGCGGTTGAGATTCGCCTCCATCAATTCCGCCGCCATCAACTTCGCGCCGTCGAGTTTAGCCCCAGCAAAATTAATCTGGTCAGATTTAACTCCTTGAAGATTAGCACCGCCCAAATCCGCTTCGGGGAACGCGGCCCAATTGAGTTCTGCTGCTGCCAAACAAGCAAGGCGCAAATCCGCTTTAGCAAGATTTGCCCCGCTCAAATTTGCCCCGCTCAGATTCGCCCCAGCCAGCCCCGCACTGCGGAGATCCGCGCGGCGCAAACAAGCCCCTATCAACTTGGCATTGCTCAAAAAAGACCAGCTTAAATTAGCACCGGTCAAGTTAGCACCAGTGAGGTCTATTTCTCGCAGGTTAACACCGCTTAAACTAGCGCCGCTGAGGTCAATGTGACCAAAGTTGCGCTCTCCCTGTTGATAGCGCTGTAAAAATTCTTGTGTTTGCATTCCGCAGATTGGGGGGCTGGCAATTTAGCTGTTTTAGGACGCGCTGGTCAATAACTTTAACTGTAAACTACGCACAGAACACGAGCGGGCTAGGCACGGGGACACTACTCCTACTACTTACTGCAATAACTCATGTCCTCCGGGTGATCCGTGGGTACTTTACCCCTATAGATAGCAGCTCAAAGGATTTGTTGCGTAAGTTCTATTTCTACTACCAGCTTTACAGACTTTTGTAACTTAAAGCAGCAGAGTTAACATCTTATACGCTGGGAGCATCTCATATTTGTAACAACACTTCTTCTGGCTCCTTCCTTCTTCCTGCTTCCTGTCTCCTGCCTCAAAACTCCAATTTTGGGCTTGGTTGCGTTCATTGAGATGCTCCCTATACCCTGCCCTGCCGGAGAGTGTTTTTACCAGAAAGAATTGGTTTAAAGCCGGAACCCTTGCAGGGAGCAATTAAAAGAAGACTATTCATTACTCCAATCCTCTTCCTTCCAGGTAGAGGTCGCCCTCTTGCGGTCAACTGTCAACTGTCAACTGTCAACTGTCAACTGAACTAAAGCGCTGCAATTCTTGCTGCAAGTGTTTTCCCCATTTAGTCGCTAGAGGAATTTCTGTAAAAGGAACCTGCACCGTAGCAGCATCTTTCAACAAAAATTCGAGGGCGATTGGACTTCCAGAATTCGGCGGTGACTCTAAATCAACTGCCTGAGAGTTGACTAACAACCGCAGCGACTCCACGTCTTTTAAAGAAAAAGTTTGCAAATTTACAGGCCCGCTGCGAGTAGGTTTTCCCCAAGTTAAACTGTCTTCTTGCTGACCGAGTACAGCATAAATATCGTACTTGGCTTTAGCGAATTGTTCTGCCCAGACGCGATACGCTTCCAGCTTTTGATACTCGTTCCATCCAGCCCAAGCCAGCCCGATAAAAATTGCCAGCAGCGGCAGCCACATTAAACCTCTTTCCATGCAATACCCTTGTTGAAAATAGTCCAGGTTCTGTTTCTCATCTTCTCTAATGATACAATTAATTGAACTCCTCAAACTTGCTCTGCAATTTAAACTAGAAATTAGAGCAATTTTGGTTCTAGCAACAGCCACTGCCGAAAACTACCAAACGCCCCCCTGCGAGATATCCACAAGTCGTAGCAAGGAAAACTGGCGCTGGCGGTGAAAATTGGGTTATTGTGGTGAACACGCCTTCCCTAAACGGACGATCGGCAATGAAAAAGTTTTTCCTTCTGTGCTTATTTTTAATCGGGCTCGGCTGGGCAATTTCAAATTTCCCAGGACTTGCTACTCAAGGCACTTACGACTCGATTGTGCTGGATTTCCGCGAAGATTTGGGTGCTGCTGAGATTGCGAAAGAAGTAAATGCGATCGCCCAACAGTACCAAGTCGCACCGCAACTCAACAGCGAATTCTCAGCGGCCGACAATGTATATGTAGTTAAGGGCGATCGCACTTTACTAAACGCCCTGAGAAAATCAAATTTGGCTAAAGATACCGAATACATTGAACCGAACTACGTCTACAGCGCTTTCGAGATTCCCAACGACCCCATGTATACCAAGCAGTGGAATCTCCGCAGCATCAACGTAGAATCGGCCTGGAACGAAACCAAAGGCAGCGGCACAACAGTAGCGGTAATTGATACCGGCATTACTCCCGTCGCCGACTTAAAAGAAACCAAATTTGTACCGGGCTACGACTTTGTAAACGATCGCGCCGAAGCCTACGATGACAACGGCCACGGCACTCACGTCGCAGGTACTGTCGCCCAATCAACTAACAACAATTACGGCGTTGCAGGCATCGCCTACGAAGCAGCTTTAATGCCGCTCAAAGTGTTAGGCGGCAGCGGTGGTGGCACGGTTTCCGACATCGCTGAAGCGATTAAATTTGCTGCTGACAACGGCGCCGACGTGATTAACATGAGTCTCGGCGGCGGCGGTGAAAGTCAGTTAATGGAAGAGGCGATCGACTACGCCCACTCTAAAGGCGTTGTGATCATCGCAGCCGCCGGCAACTCCGGCGACAGTTCCGCTTCCTATCCCGCCCGCTATCCCCACGTCATCGGCGTTTCCGCCCTCGGCCCCGACGACGAAAAAGCCTCTTACTCCAATTTCGGCGCAGGGGTTGATATTGCAGCCCCCGGCGGTTCTGAAATGGGCAAGATCCTGCAAAGTACGATCGACCCGGAAACCGGCGCCGAAATCTTTGAAGGCTACCAAGGCACTAGCATGGCTTCTCCCCACGTTGCAGCCGTTGCAGCCCTTGTCAAGGCTTCCGGCATCACAGAACCAGACGAAATTCGCAGCGTACTCTTGCAGTCCTCGCGAAATGTCGCTGAAGACCCGTTAAACCATTTTGGTTCGGGACACCTAGACGCAGCCGCAGCAGTTCAGCTAGCCCAGCGCGGACAAATCAACTTCCGCGATTTCTTCCGCTGGCTGCGCGACAACGGCTATCTCAGCCCCCGCTTTTGGATTGACGGCGGTGCAGTCGCCCTGTTGCCTAAAATTGCAATGGTGCTCGGTTCTTACCTGCTGGCTTTCTTTATGCGGAATTATTTTCCGTTCCAGTGGACTTGGGGCTTTTCCGGCGGCTTGATTGCTGGCAGTTCTGGGTTCTTTGGGCTGCGAAATCTGTTTGTATTTGACTTGCCGCAGTGGCCGATGCGGGTGATGGGCAGTTCTATTCCCGAACTCGGCGGCGCAATTAATGGCAGCAGTATGCTGAATCCCTTTTTTGCTAGCGTTTTGATTCCTGGGATTTTGATTGCTTTGCTGTTGGGACATCAACAGTGGAAGTGGATCGCGATCGCAATTTCGATCGGTTTTGCCAGCAGTTTAGCGGTGAATGCTTTTGTGTCTCCCGCAGTCTGGGGATTGGGCACAGGTTTGGTATCACAAACATTTTTGATTGTCAATGCTTTTCTGTGTTTCGGACTGGCGCGTTTAGCAATTAAAACAGAGGTGCGATCGGCATGAGTATTACAGTCAAAGGCAAAATTGAACGCAAAGGATTAGGCCCTGGTACCTGGGCTTTGGTTGGCGAAGATGGGGAAACTTACGAACTTAAGGACGCTCCTTCTGAGTTGAAAAAAGATGGTTTGAAAGTCGGTGTCAAAGGTATAGTCCGCAAGGATGTGATGACTTTTGCGATGATCGGCCCGGTGCTTGAGGTGCAGTCTTTTGATGTGTTGTAGGTCGATCGACTAATCCAGCTTTCGAGCAAAAAAAACCCCGGCCTTAATTGGCTGGGGTTTATTAATCAGGGTGCATCTTTATTTACTTTCCAGTGGCTAGCACGATGTTCGGGATAAATTTGATTTTTAACCGCAGATGCACGCAGATTAACGCGGATAATTGTTGATTAATTGAAATTTTGTGGTTTTGCTGGAATACGAAAAAAAACCCGGCCAAAATTGGTCGGGAGTTAATTAATCAGGGTGCATCTACTAATTT
>JARCMA010000221.1 GCA_030248405.1 Microcoleus sp. MP8IB2.171 | reverse complement strand
TTGTGGATGTCAGCAACGAGAATTGCACTAAAGCGCAGTTCCGGTAAAATCCGCACTTCATCAGAATTATTCATCACTCTCCTCTCTTCCTCTGCGTACTCTGCGCTCTCTGTGGTAAAATCATTCCGATTCCACCACCTCCCCGATCCCGTCGCAGCAACGAGAGAAATATTCCGCATCTTGAAACCGGGTGGTAAACTGGTGATTGTCGATAGCGATGCGGATTTGTTTTGGCTGACAAATCCACCTTTGTCAGTCCAGATTGTTAGGGAGAAATTTAAGCAGGTAATGGCATCTCGAAACGGCAATTTGTCGATCGGGCGAAATCTGTGCCGCATTCTCAAACAAGCTGGATTTGCTAGCGTTGATTTAGAAGCGGTTGTCAGCCACAGCGATATCATAGGAATTGAAGCGTTTCAACCTTTACTGGACTCCGGCCCCATGTTACAATTGGTCAAACAAGGGTTGATTTCCGACTCGGAAATAGCCAGCTATCTGGTTTCGCGGGATGAGTTTGTCGCTGCGGGCGATCGATCGATGATGAGTTTTTGGTTGATGGCTTGCGGGGAAAAAAGCAATAAAATTAAGACCAATTTTTCACAAAACATGGATGTTCTGCCGCAGCAAAACCTCTAGCACTCTTGCTAAATTTCCAGCTAACAAAGCAAAGTTATTTAACAGCCAACCAGGAAAAAATTAAGAATGAATTCTCCCCTCAGCATTAGGTTCAAGCTGCACGTATAGCTCTAGAATCGTATCATATCAAATCCGCTAGCATTGTCGGGCGTCAAATCTAGTCAACCGCCAAAAATCACGGACGGTGCAACCGGATTCGATCTAATTCATCTGCGTTAATCCGTGTTGCATCTGCCCTCATCTGCGGTTAAAAAAATAGAATTTATCGTGCCGCTGATGACAAGGGATTGACGCTGATTCACGCGCTTGTCGAGAATAGAGATAGCAATAATTCCGAGCCTAAGAGATTTCATATAAAAGCTATAAATTTTCATATTTCTGAGCTTAGTAACTTTACACTTACAAGTCTAACAAATCCTTGGAGCCGATCGCGCAAAGGTTGTTTGTGAGAGCCAATGTTTGTCTGTCACATTGTAGCTTAACCAATCAAGTCCTCAGCATTCAACCCACTTGCCGAACCCCATTAAGAAACTCTGTCCTTGCCTCAATCCTTGAAGGCATTAAAACGCAGCTTACCAACAATTCTAAATCCAATTCCGGTAGCAACTCACTTCTTGAAATTTGCTCATAATTATCCTCACGCAGCCCATAAACAGAAAGCCGATTATTTTCCCAAAACCAAACTTCTGGAATGCGAAGTCGCAGATATTTAGCTAGTTTATTTGTACTACCGCTAGTCATCGTTACCTCCACGGCTAGATCTGGATGCTCTTTTATTGAACCTATATAATAAGACTCGTCTGGTTCAAATGATACATCTCTTGCCCGGTTTCTGCGAGTCGCACTACCTACAGGAATATATTCAATTCCCATTTCACAAAAGTAGAGTTGTAGCAAAAAATTAAGAATACAACTGACTGTCTCATGTGCTTCGCCCAGTGTCATAAACTCGATCCACCCATCAAGATAAGTTATCCGTAAACCCGGAGAGTCTGCCATCAAAGATTCGATCGCCTCAAATTGCTCCCAAGTATAATAACCGGGAAGAATCAATCGCTGTTCCGCAAGCGTACCTATTTCTTTTAAAAGTTGTGCAGTCACAGGTATCACCATCCTACTTGAATATTACTAGCCCCTACCCAGCACAAACCAGGCAGGGGCATTCACTCACATTCTAGCTTAATGAACTAGCTCGATCGCCCTTTTAGTCAACGCCTCAGCAGTCAACCCATTAAACGCCATCAACTGACCAGCGCTAGCAGTCGTTTCCCCCCGCTTCCAAGCAAAAGTATCCCGCGGGCAATTGCTGCGGAGCATCACCGGCTCCAACATCCCAGAAGCACCGCCTGTCACGCCAATCAAGGCATCTCCGCCAAACATTTTGGCAAAATTCTCATCGCTCAAAAAGCCGCCGTCAGCTTCCGAACAAGTATCCCAAGCAACATCTGTTGGGCGGTACAAACGCCGAGGATTCACAACAGAAACAATCCGCACTCCAATCCCTTCTGTTTCCAAAAATGCGGCTGCTTCAAACACTGGCATTAACGTCATGTCGCCGACAACTGCAAACACAACTTTCTTGCTCCCCCCTTGATTGTGGGCAGCTTGGGGAGAATCAACTTCGTGCAGCACAATTGCACCATCTTCCAAACCTTGACGAGTCTGTTCAAAAGTAGTGCGAATTGGCAGCGGTGACTTGCTTGCAGTAATCACAACTCCCTTATTTCTAGCAGTCAAAGCCCACTCGTAACAAGCTTGAATACTGTTAGCATCCGGTGGAAACAAAGGAAACACATTTCCGTTCCGCATCATCGCCGCAAAATAAGCCTCAATTTCTGGTCTTTGGTGCGTCCAACCGTTGCGGCCTTGTTCCAATGCACCCGCTGTAAATAAAGTGACAGTTGCCGGAGTTGGACGGCGCAATTCTGCCATTGCTTGGGTTACAGTTTGCCAAATTGGTAAACCGTTGATGGCAAAAGATTCGTAGGAACACCACAAACTCCGCGCTCCAAATAGCGATAAACCTACTGCTAAACCCGCGCAAGCATCTTCGCTCAAAGGTTCGTAAACTTGACCGTTTGGCGATTGATTGTACAAGTCATCTGTCGTCGGGTGAATGATTTTGAGAGCTTGGTTGATGTTGGCAATTGCCGATGCTTCATTACCGTCAGCATTGGTGACAAGAAAAGTACGATCGCACTCGCCGACTTTCGCTACCAAACGTCCCATTGCTGTTGTCGAAATCTTCGAGTCTCCGCCAACCGCAAATTCTTCTAAAGGCAATTCGCCTAAATCTGCCAGTGGCAATGTAAACTCAGTAACAACGGTTTTCGCCGCAGGCCCGCCACCAGCGCGCTCGCAATTTGTCCGCACCAACTGCCAAGCCTCAGCAGTCAAAGCGCGCTCTTTTAAAGCGCTGATAATGTGCGGAGCATCCAGCGTATCTTTTGGATAAAGATTGTGAGATTTTGCGCCCAATGCGTGGACGCCGGCACCTTTTAACTGTTTGATAATAAACACAGTTAATTTGCCGCCGAGAGCAGATTTTGCCGCTTTGTCAACTCCTTGTAAAACAGCTTTGGTAAATGCCATGCGCTGTTCTAGTGAAAAAGCAGTGCTGTCAACATAAGCTTCCGGTTGATTTTTATCGTCAAATTTCTTAGCATCAACTAAGATAACTTCTTCAAAACCGTTACCTTGCCAATAAGCAATCATTTCAGCATTAGTTTTAGTCGAAACCATGCTGTGATGTTCTTGAGAATATCCGTTCCAAACTAACACTGGTAAAAAGTTAGTAGCCTTGGGATAAGCAGTGTGGAAATGCCCCATACTGCTCATCGGATAGGGTTCGCCCATGCCGCCGTCGCCCATTGTGAAAGCAAACAGTTTTCCGGGGTGCAAAAGCGCTCCCGCCATTGCAAAATGCTGCCCTTGTCCGAGGGGGCCCGCTGGTGCTAAAAGGCCGGGAATGAAACCGGAAAGATGTCCTAACAAACCGTCTTTTTCTCGGAATTTATCGCGCACTTGCTGCACGTTGACAATTCCCATATCCTCCAAAGATCGATCGAGAAACATGGCACTGTAAAATCCCGGCGCGTGATGGCCGACTTCGGTGACAATGTTCTTGTGTCCGAGCATTACCAACGCTGCGTAAGCCTCAGCTTGGCTAGCAAAACCCCCCGGATGTCCCGATGCCTTGCTGGCGGTGACTTGCAGTGTCAGGTAGCGCAGGGCGTCTGCTCCCAGCATCGTTTGAAAGACGGCGACGGGATCGGCAGGATCGGCGATCGACTTGCTCCCCTGGGCGATCGCAGGTGCTTTGCCGTAAGTCTCAAAACCAGGGACTGTTTCAGCAAAATATTGAATGCCTTCACAAAAAGCGGGCGTTGTTGACGTTGCCTGCGGGGTAGTTGCTGTCATGCTTGATACCTAAAAAATTTGAATTGGATTAATGTAAGAGTAATTTTATAGCTTCCGTGTTCCAAAAAATCATTAGTTCTATTATGTCAATGATAAATAAGTAAAATATCTCAATTTTTAAGCTAATAAGTAGTTGTTTGAGAACCCCGACTTTTTGCATAAGTCGGGGTTCTGTGTTTACCCATTACTAATCCATCTCAAATCCCAAATCTAAAATTGTTCCAGCCGTTCCCGAACATCGATATAAAGCACAGTACCGCTTTCAGAAAGAGAAGGCTGTGCCTTTTGATTCCGCAGCCAAACAAAAAAACTGCTAAGTGCAGGAGTCGGATCTTGATCGCGGCGCAGGGTGTAGATCAAACCTTCGCAAGGCCCATTAACGCGGCTAGTCGTGCAAATCGCTTTCTGGTTATTTACAATACCCACAGTCACATAATTTAGCTGTTTATTGCGGTTATAATTCTCAAGGCGCTGAGTCACTTGTTGGCAGCGAGTTAGAGGATCGTAGCCCGAACTAGAAAAGAAATTAGAATTCCAGCGAATCCAAGGCTCCCTGAACCCTTGCGGATTTTGATACACAGTCACCGGCTCGCCCGTTGAGGTATCGCACACAAATCCTCCATAACCCCGATTCGGTTGGTTTTGACCAGAGGCGTTGCTGATAGAAAGATTGCTGAGAATATCAAAGCCGTTACGCTTATTTTGTGATAGCAACTCCCTAAAAGCATCGATCGGGATTGCTGCATTCAACCCCGTTTTAATCTCCTCAATCTGACCGTTCCACTGACTTCTAATTGTGCCAACAGTATCCCCCTGGCCGTGAATTCCTACCACCTGGCCATCCGCATCAAATACAGGCCCGCCGCTCATCCCGCGCCTGGTTACAGCTTGGTAACGCAGACGATACCCTGATGAGGCGCTGCCCAAGCGAGAAGAGATGATACCAGTAGTAAACTCAAGTTTTCGTTCAAATCCCGAAATTGGCAGCGGATAGCCAGAAACGTAAATAGCAGAACCGACAACAGCACGTTCTGACTGGCCTATTGGTGCTACTGGATACTGTTCTCGGCTCTGAAACTGTATCAAAGCCAAGTCTATATCGCGGTCATTTTTTGGTAGGCGCTGTATTCTAATCGCAGCATAATCCTTCTCTAAATGACTGCGAATGCTGTATTTTTGAGCGAGGCTTGCCACCACATGATTAGCTGTCAGAACAGTGTATATATTACCCTGTTTGGCAATAATTACTCCCGATCCACTAGCAAAAAAACCCAGCGTGTTGTTGACTTCCACGGTTGTCAATGTCGCTAGCTGGGCAATTTCTTCGGCTGTTTTGGCACAGGCAGCATATTGTTGGCTGACAACTGCCGTCACTGTTAATGCACCTGTCAAGATGATTGTCAGCGCGTCAAACCGCAAACTCCACACATTCATCGATAACTCCCTAGATAAGACAAGGCGAACTGCAAATATATACCGATCGGAATTCCCCAACTGGATTTAACCATTTTCTCCAATAATTCCGCTGTTGGTTCATTTCCATCTTCAAAAGCATAGACGCCAAAATTTGGATCTCGATACTTGCCCCTACCGTTAATCTTAACCAAGAAACCTTTGGCATTAAAAATCGGGCCGCCACTCATGCCGATTTTAACCTCATTTGTATAGCCCAAGCTATAACCTTGAGGCAAAGATTTGGGTAGCAGCACCGAAACGAAGCCAGCGTCACCGCCCAACCCCCAACCTCAGCACCCGCAGGAAAGCCGACTGCCAGCATTGGCTCAGACACCGCTTCGGGTTCAATGATGAGTGGTGCTATTTTATACTCGATCGCGCTGCGAAACTGAACGATCGCCAGATCGGTATCGCCCAGCCGCGTCGGAACTCCTAACAGTGGGTGGAGGAGGTCGTCGTCGGTGACAAGTCCGATCGCCACCACCTGCCAGTTAGTCAGCACTCTATTTGACCCTGCTGCCGGACGGACGATCGTCCTAGAACCCGAAGATTTCGCTGTCTGGATGCGTACCTGTGTTTGATGCGCCAAGTTTTCCACCTCAACCCTTGGAAGTGGCGATGGGATGGAAAATTTGCCCATCTTTAAGGCTGTCCCGACGGCGGGGAAAAAGAGGGCTGTTGCGCCTCATCATCCATGTTTTCCCCTAGCTTTTCGCTGACATCAATGTAAGGAATTTTACTGGTTTCATCAAAAGACGGCATCCCGACATATCCTTGGCGCCAAGCCAACAAATTATACAAAGAGCCGATCGGGTCTTGGCCGGGTCTGAGGGTATAAATCAAATTTTGACACAGCCCATTGATTTGATTCGCCGTGCAGATGACGTTCTGGCCGTTCATCTGGCCCGCAGTAATGTACTTAAGCATTCGTTGGCGGCGATAGATTTCGAGGCGTTGACTCACTAATTGGCACCGAGTTGCCGGATCGTAGCCAGAACCGGAGAAATAATCGGAAGTCCACTCAATCCAAGGCTCTACGGCACCTTGAGGGTTTTTGTACACCGTCACCGGCGCACCGGTCGAGGTGTTACACCAAAATCCACTTTCCCCCGGTGCTCGCCGACCGTAACTCGGTTGAGAAGCAACCGTCAGGCCACTGAGGGCGATCGCTGTTGCCACCAAAACTTTTGTCAATAATTGCTGTTTCATGATGTTCTCACTCTTTTTGATGGGATTCGACACAAAAATTCCCAAATGCTGGGATAACACCCTTGAAGCGCTGGTTCATTACAGATCCGCTGACTTCGGAATTATGTGATTCGACACTTCACCAGAAACCAGGTTTTTTTACGAAAACACGCGTTGCAGCCCTTATGCCTGGTTAAAAAACCCGGTTTCTTTGGTCTTGATGCGTAAGTCCTGATATTGTTCGCGACTTGCACATTCCCTCTAACCGCGCTTTCGGCGCTGTTCAAAAACCGCTCCGAAGGCGAGCTTAAAATGCGCGCGCAAGTCTGAATTCTGTCCTCATTACTACTAATCCAGCTCGGGCTGTCACAAACCGGAAAGAGGCTCTTTACCTCAGATATTGGAATGGCTCGAATTGCAACGGTACATCACACCTACTGACACGGTATTTGATATCACTTTGCGATCGGGGTCCCTAGCTTGATCTGCTGAGATACGGAGACGGCAGGGTTGCACAAATGAGGACTAATACTTCCTGTGCCAGATTGATCGAACATGAAAATGAAGGTATTGACCAGAACTCTTAACTTGTTTTCATCTCCGTATTACGGATACCTAGAAATACTTCTAAGTGAGTGTAATCAGGGACTAACTGCTTTCTACTACCAAAGTTCACCCTCCGTACACTGAAGTTTAGTTGAGTATTAAAAACTATGAACCGTATCTGCAAACAGTTAGGATATTTAGGCGTTTGGTTAATTTTGATGGGCGGTAGCAGTTGTTCTAGCTCAGATGCAGCTACCTCAACCGAAAACCAGAGCCAACTCTCAGCAAGCGCCCCTCAGTTCCAACACCTACAGCTAACGGGAAATCAAATTCAGGCTCGATCGAGTCAATTAACGCAGCCTTCTAACTCTGTTGCCTCAGTTTTAGGCAGTGCTGCCCTCTCAGAAAATACTGCCACCATTACGGTTTATAAGGTAGATAATTTGTGTCAAACTCTGAAGCCGGAAACAGTTACAGGCCCAGAGAACCAGTTAATGTCATCGGCGGTTAATGAAGTGTTAAAGCAGCAGATTTTCGATAGTCTTGGTTTGGCTGGTTATCGCCTCAAGATCGATCGCGACCTCGGAATAGCTACCGTGGATCTGCGAGCCTCCGGAAATTCGCGGCAGAAATTGCAAAATCTGTCCAGTTGTCAAATGTTAGGTTTGTTCGGGGGCGTGCGCCAAACTTTAACCAGTTATGCTCCTTGGCAAATTAAAACTGTTCGTTTTACAGAGCTTGGAGAGGATATTTTGAACACCGTTCGAGAATAAGCTATTAAAATTATTGGAGATGGGACTTACGCAATTATCCCCTTAAAAACAAGGGTTGGGAGGGATTGAACAAATCTTCAAACCCTTTGAGATTTGTTGATCCTGCTAAGTCCTGTGATCCAAACCCCGGTAATTCCTATGACACTACCTAACGGCCCCAAAGCTCCACCCTTTGTGCAGCTAATTCAATGGATCGGCGATCCCCTGACATTCATGGATAAATGTGCCAAACAATACGGCGACATTTTCACAGCTCAAGTGAACAACGGGAAACCATTGGTGATGATCCACCACCCCCAAGCTGTCCAGGAGATGCTCAACAGCAACGCGCTTCACGCTCCAGGCAGCCTGAACACCATCCTAAAACCCTTGATGGGAGAACAATCCATGTTTATCCTCTCTGGAGAAAGGCACAAACGATCGCGCCAATTATTGATGCCACCTTTTCACGGGGAACGGATGCGGAATTACGGCCAACTAATTTGCGATATCGCTCAAGATGTTGCCAGCAAATGGTCTGTCGATCAACCTTTTGTGGCCCGCAGCGCCATGCAGGAAGTCACCATGCGGGTAATCTTGCAAGCTGTCTTCGGGCTCGATGACGGGCCGCGGTTGGAAGAGATTAAGCCCCTACTTGCCTCAGTTATGGATATGACGGGTTCTCCGTTGCGATCGAGTATGCTGTTTTTCGGCTGGATGCAGCAAGATTGGGGCTCTTGGAGTCCTTGGGGACGCATGAAACAGCGGCAGCGGAAAATTCAGGAACTGATGGACGCGGAAATTGAAGAACGCAGACTGCAACCAGACGCCAACCGCACCGACATTCTCAGCTTAATGATGGCCGCCCGCGACGAAAACGGGCAACCAATGACCAAGGTCGAATTGCGCGACGAGTTGATGACGCTGCTGTTTGCAGGCCACGAAACCACAGCAACGGCCCTAGCTTGGGCGTTTTACTGGATTCACCACTTGCCCTCGGTACGCCAGAAGTTGGTGCAAGAATTGGACAGTTTGGGGGAAAATCCCGACCCGATGGAGATTTTCCGCTTACCTTACCTGAGTGCAGTTTGTCAGGAGACGCTGCGAATTTATCCGGTGGCAATGCTGACGTTTGCGCGAGAAGTTCTCACGCCCGTGGAACTGATGGGATATCAACTCGAACCGGGCACGGTTGTCGTCGGCTCAATTTATTTGACTCACCGCCGGGAGGATTTGTATCCAGAACCGCTGCAATTTAAACCGGAACGGTTTTTGGAGAGGCAATTCTCGCCTTATGAGTATTTGCCCGTTGGAGGCGGCAGCCGCCGCTGTATCGGCTTGGCGCTGGCGCAGTTGGAGATGAAACTGGTGCTGGCAACCATTTTGCGGAATTTCGACCTTGTATTGGCCGAGAAAAAGCCCGTACAGGCCAAACGCCGAGGGGTGACTTTAGGGCCGGCCGGCGGCGTGCGTATGGCTCTGCTGGGGCGGCGGATGCGGCAGCAGAAGCCTGAACCTGTCGCTAGTGGGGTTTAAAGTCGCAGCAGTTGCAGGGGGCGATCGAACTTTCTGCTTTGAGTGCAAACACTTTAGGGAGAATGTGCGATCGTCCGCAAATGCCACCATTTTTTGTAGCACCCGCTACAGATAAACAGCTAGAATCCTTAACCTGTAACCCTCGCCCCCTCTCACTTTTCAAATTTTCAGTCTAAAATAGTAGGAGCCTTGCAAACACAGCCTGAAAGCAAAAGTGGGTGATTGCAATAGTCCTCTTGATATCTCAAAAGCCTGCCTGCCATACTTTAAAAACATATGCATACCCTGTTATTCAGCAAGGTCGGAAGCGTGTTGGCAATGCCAGCAATCTTCCGGCCTCTTTATTTTTTGGGCTACTTGAGGCATTGGGGACAAGATGTAGAAGGCAAGGCAAAAGTATAAATTCTCCCCCTGTCCTCGTCTCCCCCTGTCCCCAATCTAGAACTTCTGCCTCTAATTCCAATAGAATCCGACAGCAAGTTTAAGGAATCACTAAGGAATAATTAATAACTTGTTAAATTATCTCCTTCTGCCCTTCTCTCAATCTTCTGTTTTCAGAAATTCCGATACCGAGACAGACTTCGGGAGACTCTCCAGATCTTGAATTTCGCTTTCGTGGGCAAAAAACTCGACTTCTTTGTCGTCAATCTGGATCTGATAGCTAGCGGTAGCTGTCACAACCCGTCGCTTTTTTTTATCTTCTATTAAAACCCAACACACGACAGGTCTTACCCATCTCTCAACGTGCTGGCTTTGCTTCGTACTCCCAAAGGCATACCAGCCTTTAGCTTCAATAATTTGAAGCACTTTAAAATCGTTATTTGCCATATATTTCTATCGCGTTAAGTTCAGTATTCTTCTTAGATAGAACGGCTAGCTTCCTAAGCAGGGCAAAGGTTAGGTAATTCCAAGCCGCACTAGATAACCTGATTTTTAGTCAGGAGAAGCGGGTTGACAAGGCCTTGTCTGCGTTGTTGCCGGCTAAATGTAGTGCGAGCTTTTTGTACTCTCCCACAATTACCGTAAAGTATCTATACGCATCCTCAAAAATTATTCTCGCATTAGCCTCAACAGCAGCCAACTAGACTTTAGCTAGCTGCATCTAAGTGGATGCTAACTGCTTCTAACGCCTGGTTGGTGAGAGCGATCGGCATACAATCTTGTTAAGACTTTTTGCTGCAATCAACTATCATCTTTACCCGATGGGGTAAAAGTTAACTAGAGGTTGCCGCTTTCAATTCTAAGCCTCGGCGCGCCTAATTCCTAATTAATTGTATGGTGTAGTTGATAATTGCCAAACCGTCGATCGCACTAAACTACCGTGTCTAACTCTTCGATTACCGTCACCGTTAAACTGTTCGCCGCCTTCGGTGAAGCCTACGGCGTTTCGGAACTTACATTAGAACTTCCTCCCGAAACCCCAGTGCTAAGAGTGCTCGAAAGCTCGATCGCCCAATATCCTCAATTAGAACAATGGCGCGATCGCACCCGCTTCGGCCTCAACCTGGAATTCGTCTCCCCCGACACCATCCTCCAAGACGGCGACGAAGTTGTACTCATCCCCCCCGTCAGCGGCGGGTAGGCTAAGTTGGTTAATCAAAAATTCGAGGTTTTGTAGTTGTGTTCGATCGCACGACTGCCCAATTGTTAGCCCCAAAAAGATTTATTAAGTTTTGTAACAATTCCGTCGGCAAATCATCCTTGAGCTAGCTCAGGCTCGCCTGCGGGCCTGACAATCTGGATTAAGAGCCCGATCCTGAAAACAAGTCAAATCCTTGTGGGGTGGGCGTCCCGCCCGCCTCAACATCAAAGTTAAATACACCACTGTTTAACTCAAAAGTAACCGAAAAATCAATCCCGACTAAAAAAATCGGGTATAGTTGACGGGGGTAAATTGACCGTGCTAATCTTGCACAAGAATTTAGAAAACATCGCAAAACTAGAGAGTTGAGCTATGACCCAGGCCACCAGAACCCAATCCACAGCAGCAACCTTCACAGCCCTTAAATGTAAAGAATGCGGTGAAGAGTACGAACTCCAAGCTAAGCACGTCTGCGATTGCTGTTTTGGCCCGCTTGAAGTCAAGTACGACTACGACGCCATCCGCCGCAGCGTCACTCGCCAAACCATCGAAGCCGGCCCCAACTCGATCTGGCGCTACCGCGCATTTTTACCAGTCGCTACAGATAACGTCATCGATGTCGGCACTGGGATGACTCCTCTATTAAAATCCCACCGCTTGGCGCGCCGCCTCGGTCTAAAAAATCTTTATATTAAAAACGATGCCGTCAATATGCCCACTCTCAGCTTTAAAGACAGAGTGGTGTCAGTTGCCCTCAGTAGAGCGAGAGAATTGGGTTTCACAACGGTATCCTGTGCCAGCACTGGCAACTTAGCTAACTCCACCGCTGCGATCGCCGCCCACGCCGGTCTCGATTGCGTAGTTTTCATCCCCTCCGACTTAGAAGCAGGCAAAGTCCTCGGCACTCTGATTTACAATCCAACTGTCATGTCAGTTCACGGCAACTACGACCAAGTTAACCGCCTCTGTTGCGAAGTCGCCAATACAC
>JARCMA010000220.1 GCA_030248405.1 Microcoleus sp. MP8IB2.171 | reverse complement strand
GTCTGGAACTCAATCGTACTTGCTTGCGGCGAGGTTTGCGTTCCAAATTTTTAGCAACGGGACAAACTGGTTTAATGATCGGAAATGAAGGCCTTCCTTTGGATGCAGTGCGAGTTGATTTTGCCGCTGGTGCTGTCGAACAAATGGTGATAAAATTGGGTTCTGAATGCGATATTCTGCACGTAGAAGGGCAAGGTTCGTTATTGCATCCGGGTTCGACGGCGACTTTGCCGCTGTTGCGGGGTTCGCAGCCAACTCACTTAATTTTAGCGCACCGAGCCGGACAAATTAACATTCGCTATCATCCGCACGTATCGATTCCCAGGTTATCAAAAGTGGTTGAATTGTACGAAATGGTGGCTGCTGCTGCGGGTGCTTTTGCAGGGGGAAAAGTGAGTGCGATCGCCCTCAACACTCATCACTTAAATGAGGCAGATGCGCTGTTAGCAATAGCTGAAGTTCAAGCAGAAACGGGATTGCCTTGTACCGATCCGGTAAGGTTTGGCGCAGAGGTTTTGTTGGAGGCGATCGACAGTTGATATGCTACAATCAACACCAACCAGCAAATAGCTACATAAAACTATGACACAAAGCATTCAAGCAAAAACACTGACCCTGCTAGATGTAGAAAAAAATTTTAATTTCCAACTTTGTGAAGACGAGCAATTCTTCAGGGAGTGGATTGACGATTTACCGGAAATTGCCGATGAAGAAAAGCGCTCGCTCGACAAACTAAAAGCAGGCTATATCAACAGTGTCAAGTACGCGATGCTGGAAGATACTGTAAAAATGGTGGTACTCGCTCCCTTGCTATTTTTAGCAGAGTTCTACCTGACTCCCTTTCACATAGAGGCAGAAAAATCGGTGGAACTGACTATTGAAGATGAAGATACAATTGTCAGGGGCAGCATTGATGTCCTGCTATTGCTGCAATCTTTTTGGGTAGTGGCGATCGAAGCCAAACGCTCTCAATATTCCGTTCAAGCTGGACTTCCTCAGTTACTATTTTATATGCTGAATGACCCCAGTCCAAAACAAGTAACATTTGGGCTTCTGACAAATGGCAGCAGCTTTCGATTTATCAAAGTGACCAAACGAGACACACCGCAGTATGCCGTGTCTAAACTTTTCGATATTGGGAGTCCAGGAAACGAACTTTACGAAGTCTTTCGCATTTTGAAGCGGCTAGCTGGTATAATTTCCAGTAACACCTCTTCTACTTAAATACATAATATGGAACTAGATTCTGAAAGTAACAATAAATTCACTAAAGCTCACTTTGACTTTAACAATTTGCCCCAACTCACCAACCCTTGGCGACAGCTAAATCTGCAAGGAGTAGCTTTAGGTTTGATTCGCTTGCCTGCGGGCGATGGCTACACATTTACTCACAGCCACGCAGAACAAGAAGAAGTTTATATTGTAGTTGAAGGCAAAGGCCTGATGGTTGTAGATGGGGAACTATTGACACTTGAGGGCGGCGATATTGTGAGAGTTTCTCCCGCAGCAAAGAGAGCATTAAAAGCTGCTGAAAATACAGCCTTGTTTGTTATCTGTACTGGAGGATTGGCTGCAGGTTATCCCAAGCAGCCCAACGCGCGCTATCTGATAGATGATGGAATTCCCGATTATGACGATGTTCCGCCTTGGTATGAGGGAAATCCCGAAATTGCCGAAAGAAATGCGCGGTTAAAAGAAAGGATGTTGAAAGCTCAATCCAAACGAGACAGTCAACAGGAATCACAATGAATGAAAGTTCTTTTTCGTTGCCGCCACAATGCGCCATCCGCCCGGCCTGTGATCAAGACATCAAATCAATTAGAATGTTAGTGTGGAGCGCAAAACTCGATCCTACTCAGTTGCGCTGGCAGCAATTCTGGGTCATCGAATGCGAGGGAAAATTGGCAGCTTGCGGACAGTTGCGGAACTTTGCGGGCGCGCAAGAATTGGGCAGTTTGGTGGTGGCGAAAGATTGGCGCGATCGAGGTTTGGGAACTTACCTCGCAAAATATTTAATTCAACAAGCAACAGAACCGCTATATTTAGAATGTTTGGGAAAGCGACTCGCATCATTTTATACTCGCTTTGGCTTCAGAGAAGCTGCATGGCAAGAATTGCCGCAGTCGCTTAAATTAAAATTTGGCTTGTCTCAGTTAGCTAAAACTTTATTCAGAATTCCTGTAACAATTATGCAGTATCAAGAAAGTTTTCTATAATTATGAGTTTTATGAATTTAAGATTCTGAATTTATGAATTGATTTTAAGTTCGACCAGTTCCATAATTGCGATTATAGGGTGCGATCGAGCTGCCGCCATCAAAAACTCCTACCGCCTCCTGATATCTGCGTCAGTCTCGATCGCCTATTTTCTATGCCTAAGTAGGTAGGTACAAATCAACATCGCACGGGGAGGGCGGGTGAGTGCCCTAGTAAAGTGGCTTAGATCATAGATCCGCGCGCTTACGGGCCCCTAATGGCGCACAGGGTGTCAGAAACCGGGTTTTTAGCCGTTTGGTGCGTAAGTCACGGACTAGATATGTATGGATATTCCGGATTGGGCGATCGAGACTGCGTAAGTTCATAATTCACTGTTTGCGGTAGTCCAGTTGGCTAAATTGGCACAGCTACCAGCCTGATAGGTAGGCAGAAACCTTTGAAAAATGGTTGTTTGCGGGTTTATGAGTGTCATGTGCCAGTACCAGACTCGGAAAGTGGACTGGCGATCGCCCCAAAGATATTCAATTCCTGGCAAATTAGTAAGTGTAAAGCAAGTGAGTCACAACCCAATCAAAAAATTCAACCCAAAAATTCAACCCAAAAATAAAACATTTTCACAGCAGCAGTAATGCGGAATCAGACAATCTCTAATGTAGCTAACAACATCTACCCTTGAGGCAAATCCCACCAACTGCTCAACAACGAAATCCGTAATTTAATACCTCGGAATTACTAGATTTAGACTCCCCGAAACCGCTTCTCAAATCCCCTCAACATTTCAAAATTTCTTTGCCTTTTATCCTGATAAAACCACGGAAGGCAAGAACAATGAAATATCAAGGCAATCAATCAATCTTAACCGAGGAAATGCAGCCTCTCAAATAGCATAAACAGACAATTACACATCCACATATTTTAACACCACAGGAGTAAATATCATGTTCAACGTAGTAAAAGCTTTCGGCTCTATCTTCTCCACTCAAGGATACAGCACCACCAACAATATGTTAATCAAAAATTACGTCAACACCAACTTTAACTACTTCAACGAAGAAGCAGTCGTCGATGAATCGATTTACCCGAATCAAACAGGTCGCGTCCGCTTCCAAGGTAGCTGGTGGCCCGCACGGTGCGATCGCCAAATCACCCTCACACCGGGAGACACTGTTTATGTCATCGGCGTTGACAGCATCACCCTATTAGTTTCCCTCGCTCCTGCAGACTAAATCAGAGCATGAACAACCAGGAAATGCAACCTTTCAAATAGCATCAATAGGCGATTAAACTTCCATATATTTTAATACAAAAGGAGTCAGTAAAATGTTTAACGTAGTAAAAGCTTTCGGTTCTATTTTTTCTCCTCACAGCTACAGCACAGCCAACAATATGTTAATCGACAACTACATCAACACCAATTTCCACTATTTCAACGAAGAAGCAGTCGTCGATGAATCGATTTACCCGAATCAAACAGGTCGCGTCCGC
>JARCMA010000219.1 GCA_030248405.1 Microcoleus sp. MP8IB2.171 | reverse complement strand
TAGATAGTTTGAGCGGTAGAGAAAATTTCTTGACGGCGAATCCAGTTGGAACTGCGATCGATCGCCCGTTTACTGATTAGATCCACTGGTCTGCTGAGGATTGCTTCGAGTTATTGTTGCATTTGGGCGGGATCGAGTAGACCTCAGTTGGCTGTGGGGGCAAAGGCAACTAGGATATCGATGTCGCTGTCTGCATGAAAGTTGTCGTGAAGGACAGAACCAAAGAGGGAGAGTTCGATGATTTGCCAATGTTGGCAGAATTTGTTGATTTGGTCAATTGGTAGGGCGATCGCGGTTTTCATTCAGCCTCCTCAATCTTTCTCTTTAGATTAATAACTCCATTGATTGAGAACAACAAACTGATTCTTGAGATCATATTCTGCTGTTTCTAAATTATCAATTGCCTTCACTATCGCCTGATAACTCATGTTTTTAGAAGCCTCAGAATCTTGGTAAACTGCCAAAATTACTGAATGTTCTGGGTTGGCTTGATGCAATTGTTGAAAATAATCACAATTGCGTGTAAGCAGCACTCTTTCATTTTGTCTTGCAGCGTCTAGCACGACTGAATCTGGACGATTCATTAAATCCAGTGTATTGACTGTGGCTATATCGTGACCGACTGCCTGAAGAAGATTGACCAAATACTTTGCTTGAGAATCTTCATCAAGCAGCATTCGTAGACTCAAGTTGAACTCCTTTTGCTTCCAATCGATAGCGTTCCTCGTCTACTTCTAATATTAGGAGTTCTTGGTGACTCTCACAATAATTCATTGCTTCATAGATGGCAGACAGCGGTAAATCCCAATTTTCGGCTGCTTGTTCGGGTGACATTTGATTAGCAGTCATGTCTTGCCAAATAGTCGATGCCAGTAATTTACGTCCCTTAATGTAAAGTTGTTTGCGCCAAGCATGGGGACGTGCAATTAAATATTGCCAATTCTCAATTTCCGGTGTAGTTTGCAGCGATTGAACGATCGCACTTAGCAGGGCAAGGCGATCGCTGACTGAGAGTTGGCAGGCTTTTTCTGTAAGCTGTTGCAGGGACATAAAAAAATACTCCAACAAAGGTTGGTATTTGAATTATATAGCAATACGGTTCACTTAAGACTGTTGGGTCTATCAAACCATGTGAAAAATATATACTGCGATTACTTTCCTACGGATCGCTTCGCTAACACGCGGACGTTCTCTTCGGACAAAAAAGCGTTAAGTGAACCGTATTGAATTATATAGCGGTTCTCATCAACATCCAGTTTACGTAATCAGTTTTAGGAGTTGCTTGATTTTGCTTAACTCGCTCTAGCAATCCAGAAATTGCCAAAAGTTCTTGAGTTGCAGCTTCGCTTTCAGCATTTGCTAAGTAAGCCGCAAAATCAGCAAGCACCTGTAATCGTTCTGGTGATAGTTGCTGGAGTAAGTCGTTAAGCTGGCGGTGTAACTCTGTCACAGATATCAAATCTGCTGAAGATTTATCATTCATTTGGGAATTATCCGTGCTTTTTTCATTATTCAGAGTATTCACGTTCCTTGCTTGTCGCTGTACGACCAGAAATAATCCCAATGATGTCGTTTTACTGCCAACTACTCGTAGCGTACCTTCTTAGATTTTATCACCTCAATTACATCATCGTGCTTTTGCCCCTCAATAATATCCTTGAGATGAATTTGCCCATTAATGTATTGAACGTGGATACGCCAGCCTGAGACTTTATCGATATCAGCACGATAAATTGCCTGCTTCACACCCTTGACTTTGTGCAGTCTCGTCTTTGGAAATTTTCTTGTTCTGTGACATTCGTTGTCTTCAAGTTCTGCCAAAGCTTCAAGAAAACAAATCTTTAGCTCGTCATCTGGCAAAATCTTCATCGCTTCGTGAATAATGCCATATTCATCGCAGAGCGTAATAGTCTGTGCCATAAATAAACTTAGGAGATTTGGGCAGCTTCTAGATTGTGGTGAAGCATATCTTGATATAAAGACTCTGCTACACCGTGATATGCTTTATCGAGGTCATCGTGTTTGACTACTCGAAAAAGAGTAAAAATAACTTGTCCAAAAATTGGATCTTCGTCAACTGCCCAAATCACCCTTAGTGTTCGAAAAACCCGTAGTGTGTACAGTGAAGATTCGTAACCATTAAGATTTGACGGTAGGCGAAGGCGGCGCAGCTTACGATAGACATCAGCTTTTTGAGTTGGGAAGAGGCTAGCGCAATCGTTAATTTTTTTAATCACTGCTGCTCTTTCATCTTCACTCAACTTAGCAATATCTTTCTCAAATCCCCTTGTTGACTCAATTAGAATATCCACGTTACTAACCGCCAGTCTGATTAAGTCTATTATACCACTGTTACGATAGCATCATGAAGAATACTAAAAACAATACCTCAAGGAGGACAAAAATGAGTGAGGTAATTAAAGTCGGATTTTATTTAGGCTATTTGTTTAAGCAGTCGATTGATCAAAGATATCTTTGATTAGATATCTAATCGTCAAGTTCTCCAATTTAGCAGCAATTGGAGAGATATTGTCTTGGCTTTTCTTCCAATGCATACCATCGTTGTAAATTATGCCTAACAAATAATATGCCTCAGGAACAATCACTCCAATGCTTTCAGCAAAATCTAATTTTTTTCGTGTTGTATGAATATCTAGAAATCTTGTTTTATGGTTGACATCCGCAATTTTGTCATATATCAATTTTTCAATTTTTTTTCTAATTGCACAACAAATTGCAAAAGGATCATAATCAGCTTCTGGATTTAAATACTTTAGCACTTCTCTATCTATGAAACCATCAAAGTTATATCCTTCGCCCCAAGTTTCTTTCAAAGATAGTGCTTTAAATTCCACCCTTTTATTGATGCAAGAAGTATGAAAGTGAAAAAGATACTTTGAAACATCATTTTCTATTGAAGGCTCTTCTCTGTTGTTCAAAAGCTTAATCAAGTGTTTGTTGACGCTTAATTCCCGTTTTTCTAGATAATAAATTCTTTGCTTGCTAAAAGTAAAGTTTCTAAAATAGTCTGGATTTAAATGCGTCAAAATAAGAGGATAAATTCTCCTTCCTCTTCTAGTATATTCTTCAATAAATTGAGTGATATCATACTGAACAGCAATCAGATTTGCATCATCTAGATAATCAAAGATTTCATCGATTATGAGGATATTACTATGTCTTTTCAGACTTCTTTTTGCCTGGTGTAAAAGTGCTATAAAAGTGAGGATATCTCTTTCGCCATTAGAAATGTAATGAAATTCCGGAAATTCCACTATTAGCTGATTTCTTGACTCCTTAAGGCGAATATCTCTCCAACTAGAGTTAAAACCTTTCAATATAGACTTGTAATTTTCTTTGTCTAGTTCATAGATTTTATACTTACAAGCTTTTTCAAAGTTAGATTTGTCATCTCTGTACAGATTGATTATTTGAATCACAGCTAAAAAACATTCTGCTTTTGAGCTAAAAAATTAAATTCGCAAAGAATATGAGCCAAATCATTAATGTAGCTTATATTATTTAGACCATCTATTTTATTTTTTTCTATCCATTCAATCAACTTAAAAGAAGTTCCTAATTGCTGATTAACTTCATTGACGAACTCACCGATCTTAAGTTGAATTTGGCATTCCAGAGCATTGTCTAAAATCGTGAGCTTTTCATTGATTATTTCGATTAGTTTTGAATTAGATAGTAATGATTTAATATTAGGTAGTATTTTGTTGTTTAAACCAAAGCTTTTTTGTTGAAACTTCAAAGAATAGTTGAATTTCACTTTTTCTGGAATTATGTCAATCAATGTCACTGGATTGATCGTCATCTCAGAACCATAATTCACTCCGGTGCCTTTAGCGCCTATTTGGCTGTTAATTACAAAGCAATCAAACTGATCTTTTATAGTGTTGATTGAGTGATCGGCTTCCAAGTCAACAATTGTGTTGTCAGGCTTCTGGTATCTTATAAACAGTCTTGGTCGGTTTGCCGCCTCATTTTTGTGAACTGAGTATTCACCGACGACTAATCCGTCTGCGTTTAATAGATTAAATGCAGCAGCAAAAGAGCTTTTCCCAAACCCATTTGGAGCCACTAAAATACTTGGCTTGTTAGGTAAAATATCTAAGCTAAAAGAATATTTCTTTATGCCTTTGACATTTTCTATTTCAATTATCTTAAGTGTCATCGTCCTCCATATCTGCTGAAGATAAGATTGTATATGCCTTAATTCATCTAACTATATAATTAGACTACACTATGCGTTCTAATATCTTAACCTAGATATTTTACCCATACGGTTTTTGTTTGTCAATCCCCACTGCCGATCGCACTTCAGTCAAAGTTTACCCATTTATCAATATTTAGAAACTCAGAAAAATCGAGTTCGCCCTTGTCTTGAAAAAGTTTCATCGGAACGACAGACCAGATCGATGCAACCGGACTCGATCGAACTAAGCTAAACTAAGTCAGGTAAACGACCTGATATACTCATGACTATTTTTACTCTGCGATCGATCAAAAAAGACTTCGGCATCAAGGAACTCTTGACAAATGCCAGTTTCAGCCTCGACGAAGGCGATAAAGTCGGACTCATCGGCACCAACGGTTCCGGGAAATCCACTCTGCTGAAGATGATTGCCGGTATGGAGTCGATCGACGCGGGCGATCGCTGGGTCAATCCAGGGTCTACAATTGTCTATCTCCCGCAACAGCCGGATTTAGACGAAAGTCACACTGTCTTAGAGCAAGTATTTGCCGACAGCGGCGAACAAATGGCTTTGGTGCGGGAATACGAGGAAATTTCCGATCAATTGTCCCACGGCAAAGGCGATACAGACAAGTTGATGGCGCGTCTGTCTGCGGTGTCTGAACGAATTGATGAGGTGGATGCGTGGGATTTGGAAACCAAGGCGAAATTGATTTTGACCAAGCTGGGGATTGAGGATTTTGAGGCGAAAATTGGCGACTTGTCCGGCGGCTACCGCAAGCGAATTGCCTTAGCAACGGCTTTGTTGTCGGAGCCCGATGTGTTGCTGATGGATGAACCGACAAACCACTTGGATGCGCTGTCTGTCGAGTGGTTGCAGAACTATTTGAACGGCTATCGCGGTGCTTTGCTGCTGATTACGCACGATCGCTATTTTCTCGATCGCGTTACCAATCGCATCCTAGAGATCGATCGGGGCGACCTTTACAATTATGCTGGAAATTACGCTTATTACTTGGAGAAAAAAGCCCTAGCCGAAGAATCCGCCGCCAGCACTCAGCGCAAATTTTCGGGAGTTTTGCGGCGCGAGTTGGAATGGCTCAAAAAAGGGCCGAAAGCCCGCAGTACCAAGCAAAAAGCTCGGATCGATCGCATTAAGGATATGCGCGCCCAGGAATTCAAAACATCCAACGGTAAAGTCGAAATTGCCACAGCAGGCCGCCGGATTGGTAAGAAAGTGATTGAATTGTTGAATATTCGTAAAGCCTATGGCGATCGCACTTTAATTAAAGATTTCACCTACAATTTCACTCCCGAAGACCGGATAGGAATTATTGGCTGCAACGGCGCGGGAAAATCGACGCTGATGGATATCATCACCGGACGCATTCAGCCGGATTCGGGTACTGTCGAAATTGGCACAACCATTCATATCGGTTATTTTGACCAGCATTCAGAGGATTTGACGCCTAACGAAGACCAGCGAGTTATTGAATACTTGAAAAGTGTGGCCGAGTTGGTGCAAACGGCGGACGGGGAAATCATTACCGCTTCTCAAATGTTGGAAAAGTTTCTGTTTCCACCGAACCAACAGTATTCACCGATTAACAAACTTTCCGGCGGGGAAAAGCGCCGCTTATTTTTGTTAAAGGTGCTGATGAGCGCGCCGAACGTGCTGATTTTGGACGAACCGACAAACGACTTGGACGTGCAGACTTTGGCGGTTTTGGAGGATTATCTTGAAGATTTTAACGGCTGCGTGATTGTGGTGTCCCACGATCGCTATTTTCTCGATCGGACGATCGACATGGTTTTCGCCTTGGAGCCGGGTGGCAATTTGCGTTTGTATCCCGGCAATTATTCGGTGTATTTAGACTACAAAAAAGCAGAAGAAGCCAAAGAAATCAAAGGGCAAAAAGAAAAAGAAAAACTTACACGAACCGCTGAATCTAATAATTCAGAAACCCAAACTTCCACTCAAAAAACTCCCAAAGTTTCCTTTAATGAGAAGCGGGAATACGAACAATTAGAAAGTCAAATTCCGCAGATGGAAGCTGAGAAACAAGAGATTGAAAAGAGGTTGTCTAACAATGCTCCCAGCGGGTTTGCCGAGGTGAAGAAGTTATCGGATCGTTTGGCTCAGTTGACGCAGCAGATCGATCGGGCGACGGAGAGGTGGTTGGAATTGGCCGAACGGGTGGGTTAATTTGGGTTGTCCGAGTGTTGTGTTTAGCTCCTGGTCACAATGACAGGAGCTAGAGGAATTATGAGTAAAAAAATCCCATGCTGAAACGAATATATATTGACAATTTTCGCTGTTTGGTAAATTTTGAACTAGATCTTGATGCAATTAATCTATTTCTGGGCTCTAACGGCTCAGGTAAATCAACAGTTTTTGAAGTCTTGCAGAAAATCCAAGCATTTGTTAGCGGCGACAGTAAGGTAGAAGGAATTTTCAAACCTGCGGACTGCACCCGCTGGCAAACCTTAAAAATTCAGCGTTTCGAGCTAGAAATTATCGGTAATGGCGGCTGCTACACATATCAATTAGGAATTGATCACAATCTAGATAAATGTCGTGTTGGGTACGAGCGTCTGTTCTTTGATAACCAGCCTTTACTAACATTTGAATTAGGCGAAGTTCAACTCTATCGAGATAATTATTCACCGGGCCCGCAATACCAGTTTGACTGGTCGCAATCTATGCTGGCTTCATTAATGCCAAGAAATGACAATACGAAGTTAACTTGGTTTAGAGAACGGATGGCGCGATTTATCATTATCCAAGTTGTTCCCAGCTTGATGGTTGATGACAGTAACCAAGAACAAATGCGTTTGAGTCCTAAGATGGCAAATTTTGTTTCTTGGTATCGCTACTTATCTGAAGACCAAGGTAAGGTTGCCGAAATTGGAAATATTTTAAGAGGTGTTTTGGATGGCTTCACTAATTTTAAGTTTGAGCGAGTCAGCGAAGAGAATTTGGTGTTAAAACTGCGGTTTTCAGGAGAAACAGATAATATTAAGCCAATTGAATATCGTCTGGGAGAATTGTCGGACGGACAAAAAACATTGGTTGCTTTGTACACGCTGATTCACGGTACAAAATCTGAAGACTATACCTTGTGGATTGATGAACCTGAAAATTTTTTAGCATTGCCAGAAATTCAACCCTGGCTGATTGAGCTTTATGACCTTTGTAGCGAAGGAAAACTTCAAGCATTACTAATTTCTCATCATCCTGAGTTAATCAACTACCTTTTAGCTTCACCGATTGGCTATTGGTTTGAGCGTCAAAGTAATGCTCCGGTTCGAGTCAGACGAATTAGCAGTGAAGTGGCTGATGATTCTGGACTACCGATTGCTGAACTGATTGCACGGGGATGGTTGAATGAGCCAGCGTAGAGTTCAGATTGTGATTCTTTGTGAGGATAGACAGCAGGAGGTTTTTGCGCGTTATTTCCTCAAAAAACGAGGTTTTACAGGTGTATTTCGGGCTAATATTTGTCCGAAAGGTAGCCAAGCTGGAGAACAGTATGTACGCAGTCAGTATCCGGTGGAAGTGAAAGCTTATCGCCAGAATAAAAACCGGGTGTCGATTGGATTAGTTGTGTTGATTGATGCAGATACTGGTATACTGGAAGCAAGGCTTAATGAATTAGCTGGTATGCTTGAGGAAGATGAGCAGGAAAAAAGGCGATCGAATGAAGCGATCGCGATTTTCGTTCCCAAGCGCAATATTGAGACTTGGATACATTATTTGCAGGGAGAATCTGTGAATGAGGAGGCTGGTTATGCAAAGTTTGAGCAAAATGAGGCTGTTTGCAAAACCGATGTTGAGGATTTAGCTGATCGATGTTATTCTCAGAGCTTACCAGAAGATGCGCCGCCATCGCTTCAGGCAGCTTGTGGGGAATTACAGCGGTTGTTACCACTGTTGCAGCCATGAGTTATGAGAAAATCTGCAACCTGTTATTACTGTCAAGCAAACTGACCAACAAACTTAAGACTGGTAAAAGTCTAAAATCCTTGTCAAAGTAGCAATTAAAGCGGAAACAGCGGCAAAAAACCCGCTTTTTTTGCGATCGCCTCAAGTAAAGTTGTATGTCAAAACCTGCGAATTCCCGCTGGGTGGGGTTGACAAAAAGCGTAAGATGTGTAACTAGAGTGATAGCAAATAAGACTGGCAGCAGAAAACAGGGACGAAAAGGCCCAAAACAGGTAAAAAAAAGTCGATCGCACAAAGTAAGTTGGCCGAGGACTAAAAATATGGTGATGAGTGAGATACAATTGACCTGTTCTGAGCCAAGAATTGGTCAACATCACAAGTATCCTGTAGAAGTCTGAAGTTGAGAATCTCAGGGTTGTCGAGGAGCGGGAGCAAACAGAAAACTATGCCTCAAAAAGTAATCGCCAAACAGATGTCTTTGGAATCAGCGTCCGATCCGATCGCCGTGGTGGCGACAGTGGAAACAGTGCCAGCCGAAGCAGTGGCAGTAGAGTCCTACGCCGATCGGTTGATGGACGAACTGTTTGAAGGAGTCGATCGAGCATTCGACGGTAGCGGCGGACTGCCAGCCGAGCCCGTGCAGCCAGAATTCGTGGCGCTCAAGTCGATCTCGGTACCTCAAATAGTTTTGTCGCAGTTGGCGCCCGCGCCGCAGCGAGGCGAAAAAGACGTAGAAGCGATCGCCCGCCAAGTCGCCCTAGAAACAACCAAAAAACAGCAGTCCAAACAATCATTCGACAGAATGCTGCTCGGAGCAGCATTTGGGTCGCTGCTGCTAGTCATGGGGTTGTGGCTCGCAAGCAGGTCGGGACTGGTGCGCTTGCCCGCCGCCCCCGCACCAGAGAAGCCGACAGCAAGTGGCAAAACAGCACCAGACACCCAGTTTGTCGAATACGTGCAGCGCTCCCTAGTAGCGATCGAACAAAAAAAAGCACCCCAACCTAACCCCCAACTTGCAGGAGTTCCCGGAGCCCCCATCCCAGGGACGCTGCCGAGCATTCCAATTTCCGGCGCGCCGCCGGCAACCGCAGGTCTTTCGACAGCAGTCAACCGCATTGCTAATGCCCTCGAACAAGCTGCCTCGCAGCCAGGAGCACCAGCACCCCAAGTCGTAGTCATCCCTCCCCCCGCTCAGGTGACTGTGACTCCGGCTCCTCCGACTCAGGTGACAGTGGCTCTTCCAACCGTCGCAGGTTCCCCCTCGCCGGCAGCTCCCGTCTCAGGTAGGGCGATCGCCGCGGCCGGGAATCGAAGTCCCGTCGCCGCTTCCCCTGCCACGTCGGAGTCTCCCCAGCCGAAGATTTTGGCTCGCGAAACCGAACCGGCACCAGCGCTCCCAGCTCAGCAATCCGCGCCCGCGCCCGAGCAATCCGCACCGACCGTCAGCAGCGCCCCGACTTCCGCGCACACGTTGGTAGGGATTTTGGAGTTGGGCGATCGATCGGCTGCTTTGTTTGAAGTAGACGGCGTAGCCCGCAGAATTTATGTCGGCGAAAGCATCGGCGCTAGCGGTTGGACGCTGGCAGAAATCAAAAATCAAGAAGCAGTGATTCGCAAGGGAGGAGATGTGCGATCGGTTTTTGTCGGGCAGAAATTTTAATTAGTCAGTTGTTAGTTGTTAGTTGTCAGTTGTTAGTTGTTAGTTGTCAGTTGTTAGTTGTTAGT
>JARCMA010000218.1 GCA_030248405.1 Microcoleus sp. MP8IB2.171 | reverse complement strand
TCGGTTGAAGCTGGCCTACGTGCAGCAGCGACTGGAAAATACGCGCGATCGTAATTGGCGGCTCTACAAAGGAGACGAGTTGCAGCGGGAGCGCGAAGCTTTGTCGGAACATCCCGGAATGACCGGCCTTTATCGATCGGGCGCTGAGTTTTTGACCGAGCTACAGCTCATCGAGCACAATTTAGTGGAAACAGGTTTGAGCTGTCGGGACTTGGAAAATCTGCTCTGCCAAGTAGAAATTTACGGATTTAATTTGGCTTACCTAGATATCCGCCAAGAGTCAACAGTACACTCCGACGCTTTGAGCGAAATTGCTGAATACTTGCAAATTTTGCCCAAGCCTTACAATCAAATGTCGGAAGGCGATCGAATTATTTGGCTCGCAACTGAACTCCAAACTCGCCGCCCTTTAATTCCAGCAGAATTACCCTTTTCTCCCAAAACTTGCGAGACGATTAATACCTTCCGAATATTGCGGCAAATGCAGCAAGAGTTTGGCCCGGAAATTTGCGAAACTTACGTGATCAGCATGACCCACCATGTCAGCGATTTGCTGGCGGTTTTGCTGTTAGCAAAAGAATCAGGACTTTACGATCCAGCAACCGGAATTAGCAGCATTCAAGTAGTTCCTCTGTTTGAAACCGTGGAAGATTTGAAAAAAGCGCCGGAAGTAATGCAGCAAATATTTGATTTGCCACTTTATCGAGCTTTGCTAACAGGAGGATACGCGCAGGAACTAGCAGAAAAAAGCGAAGAAAAGCTCGAAGAGCCAATCCAAACTGTCAAATTGCAAGAGGTGATGCTGGGCTATTCCGACAGCAATAAAGATTCGGGTTTCCTCAGCAGCAATTGGGAAATTCACAAAGCTCAAAAGGCTTTGCAAATGGTTGCCGAAAAATACAATGTAGAGTTGCGGATTTTTCACGGCCGAGGCGGTTCTGTAGGGCGCGGCGGTGGGCCTGCTTACAAGGCAATTTTGGCTCAGCCTGGAAAGAGTATCAACGGGCGAATTAAGATTACCGAACAAGGCGAGGTTTTGGCTTCTAAATATTCTTTGCCGGAGTTGGCGCTTTACAATTTGGAAACTGTGGCGGCGGCGGTAATTCAAGCTAGTTTGCTGCACACTGGTTTTGATGGCATCGACCCTTGGAATGAGATTATGGAGGAGTTGTCGGCGAGATCGCGATCGCACTACCGCCATTTAATCTACGAACAGCCGGATTTAGTTGATTTCTTCCACCAAGTTACCCCGATTCAAGAAATCAGCCAGTTGCAAATTAGTTCTCGCCCAGCCCGTCGCGGTGGCAAAAAAGACATCAGCGGTTTGCGAGCAATTCCGTGGGTGTTTAGCTGGACTCAAAGCCGCTTTTTACTTCCTTCTTGGTATGGTGTCGGCACAGCTTTGCAAGAGTTTTTGCTGGAGGAACCGGAAGAGCACATGAAACTTTTGCAGTATTTCTACTTAAAATGGCCGTTTTTTAGAATGGTAATTTCTAAGGTAGAAATGACTTTATCTAAGGTGGATTTGCAGATTGCAGAACACTATGTGCAGGAGTTAGCTTTGCCGGCTGATAAGGAGCGTTTTCAGACTTTATTCGAGCAAATTGCTGCCGAATTTCACTTGATTCGGGGTTTGGTTTTAACTATTACCGGACACCAACGTTTGTTGGACGAAGATCCGGCATTGCAGCGATCGGTGCAGTTGCGAAATGCGACGATTGTGCCTTTGGGTTTGTTGCAGGTTTCGCTGCTGAAACGCTTGCGGCAGCACGGTAGTGGCGGGGTTCCGGGGGTGATTCACTCGCGTTACAGCAAGGGTGAATTGTTGCGGGGAGCTCTGCTGACGATTAATGGTATTGCTGCGGGGATGCGGAATACGGGCTAGGGAAATAGTTGTGAGTTTTGAATTAGTGGTGAGGTGCGTTAGGCGCACCTTGCTACTGCTAGTTTCAGAATTCGCGCGCCCATTGTAGTCACAGCCAGAGGAAACTGTTCGCTATCCTAGCTGAGATTTTTTTATGTCTAAACGCAAACAGTCTGAAGGTTGTCGCCCGATGCTGCGGCGCACTTTTTTATTTTTAACGGGCATAGCTTTGGTGCGGGTTGCGGCTGACTATTTTGCGATCGCCCAAAACCGAGATAGTTTCTTGACTCTCGCAGGTCAACTGTGGCAAAAGTCACTCGCTTTTTTATCCAGTATACAATCAAATCAAACTCCTCAACATCTGCCCAGCAATCCCGTTGTAAAATCAGGGAAAACTCCTCAAACTCTGTCCAGAAATCCCATAGTAAGATCGCCGGAAACTCCTCAACCAAAGGCCGCAAATTCTCCTTTTGTGCAGTCTCAAACTCAAATTGTCAGACGTTCTGCTAAGCAAGCAAAACCTGTACAAGTCAGCAGAAAAACTGTAGCTGGCGCAAGTTTTTATCTCACAACTATTGACCTTGCAGACCCGGAAATTTATATCACAGTTGGGTTAGCTAATAATGCAGATTTTGCAAATACTTCTAAAGTAACGCGGGGCGACGAACCTTTTGAAAACATGGTGTCGCGTTACCGGGCTGCTGTTGTTGCTAACGGGACTTTTTTTGGTAAAGATGAGCAGAAATCTGTGCTGGGAAATATGGTGGCGGCGGGTAAGTTTCTGAAATACAGCCGATGGGAAAATTACGGCACGACTTTGGGGATTAAAGCGGGAAATCAATTGGAAATGGTGACGGCTAGAACTGAAGGTAAGCCGGATTGGAGTCAACATTGGTTTTCTCTGACTTGCGGGCCGAGATTGGTTAAAGGGGGGAAAGTTTGGCTATCTCCTTTGTCGGAAGGATTTAAGGATTCTAACGTTTTGGGCGTGGGTTCGAGAACGGCGATCGGCTTTCCGGCTTCCAGAGATAAGTTATTTTTGGTGACTTTTCTTGATAGTTTGTCTTTGGAAGCAGAAGCTAAAGTTATGCAGGCAATTGGCTGTTTTGAAGCGATGAATTTGGACGGGGGCGCTTCGGTGGGTTTGGCTCATCAAGGGCAGATTTTATTGCCACCAGGCCGGAATTTGACGAATGTGCTGGTGGTTTACGATCGCGAATATCCAGCGCCGGCTCAGTTAAAACAGTCTTGGGAACGCTTCCAAAAGGGATCTCGACCAACGCCAGACAAATCAGTGTTTTTTGATTGAATTCGCAATTGATATAATATTAAGTAAGCTTTTGCAGGCAAAGATTATGACAGCAACAAGAGAAAAAATCTGGACAGTCGAAGAATATCATCGGATGATTGAAGCTGGTATTCTCAATGAGGATGATAACATTGAACTCCTAGATGGGAGAATTGTTGAAATGAGCGCACAAACTCCACCCCATGCTGCTACAACCCAGCGCAGCGATCGATATCTACAACATTTGCTAAGAGATTTAGCAGCAATTCGCGTGCAGTTGCCAATTACTTTAGCAACTTCGGAACCGGAACCAGATATAGCTGTTGTTTGTATCGATCCGGGTGCTTATCGCGACCATCACCCAAATCCTAGCGAAATTTTGCTGTTAATTGAAGTTTCCTACTCGACATTACAAATTGACCGCAGGGAAAAAGCTCCGATTTATGCTAGAGCAAATATTGCTGAATATTGGATTTTAGATGTAGCTGCGCGCGAGGCATATATTTACCGGAATCCTGCACCGGGAGGCTATCAATCTGAGATAGTTGTTGCAGATAATGCTGTGATTAGAATGCTAGCTTTTCCTGAGATTGAAATTAGTTTATCAGAACTGTTTTTGCCTGTTTAGTATTGGTTGGAAATTTAACCGCTGATGGGAGCCGATTAACGCGGATGGACGCAGATAAAGACTTAGAACGAAGATGTGTTGGAGTGGTTTAAATTGGAATGTCGTGTTAAATTTGAAAAATGAATTTAATGGCGGTTTATGTCCAATATTGAATCTTTAGCCCAACTTCGGCAGTTATTCTGTGCCGAGAAGTTTCAATTAATGCAGTTTTTAATGGTTGAATTGGCGAAATAAGAATATTTTTTTATGGTAATGAAGTTGCCAAAATTATCCATTCCCTGCATACTTCTAATATTGCGGCAGAGCAGTTGATGCTTTTACTCGAAGGAGAAAATAAGCCCACTTAATCTGAGATTTAATATTGCATTTTTTCAGCAAGGTAGTCAGGTACTGTGGGTAAGTCCTGCATTCCCTACGGAGAGTTTTCCCACTCAGCGGTAAGCTTGCGGAAATTGTATTGAGACGCGCCGGGGTGACAAGTAACACAACTGCTGATATTTGCGGGTTGCGGCAGCTTGACTTTGGGGTGCAGTGCTTTGAAATAGCGAGAACTGGCGACTCGGTAGGCGAGTTCTTCGTCTTTGGCTTGGGGACGAGAAAAAGTTTGCAGGTAGTTCCACACTAGGATGCGGGGCGGGTCTACTAGCAGTTTGATGGTTTGTCCGTAGTGTTGGGGATCTTGCAGCAATCGGCGCCAGGTTTCTGTTGGCAATACTTGGGGCGGTAAGCCGATGTGACAGGTGGCGCAGTTTTCTAGGTAGAGTTGCTGTCCGAGTTGGTAGCGATCGGGAATTCGATCGACAGTTCCAGTATCCTCGATCGAAGACACCTGAGCCAGTCGCGCGGGAGTGCCAGAATAGGCAGTCTGAGCTGCAACCCATCCGCCGCAGGTACAACAGATAATTATCAATAGTAGCAACGTTGAGTAAAGCCCCCGCAAGCCTACTCTGCTACGTTTGCGGGGTTTTTCCTGTTTCATAATTCTGAATTTATTTTTGGTTAAATCACTGGTATGCTCATGCCTTCGCGGGCTAAGCAGCTATTGGCGAAAACTGCCTGCACCTCTGCTTCTGTACGATCGAGAAAATTGTCGTCGTGACCCGGATCATGGTGAAACATCACGATTTTTTTGACTCCAGCAGCTTTCGCTATTTCTACTCCGGCTTGCCAAGTCGAGTGTCCCCAGCCGACTTTTGGGGTTTTGAAGTCGTAATATTCTTCGTTAGTGTAGTTGGCGTCGTAAATTAGCACGTCCGCGTCGCGAGCTAGGTGTACCACATTCTCGTCGAGCCGATCGGGAAAATGCTCTGTATCGGTGCAGTAGACGGCCGTGTGTCCCTCCCAGGTAACTCGATATCCGATCGCGGTGTTGGGATGGTTGAGCAGTGCCGTTTCTATTTTCACATCGTCGAGTTCGATAATATCCCCAGGCGTCAAATCGTTGAATTTGAGGTCTGACTGCATTACCTGAATGGGGACGGGAAAATTGGGGTGCAGCATTTGGTCGGCAAGACGGTGTTTGATGGTGGTGCCGTTGGGGGCGATCGCACCGTAAATGTGAAAGCAGTTCCCTGGGATAAAGGCGGGAGTAAAGAACGGAAACCCTTGAATGTGATCCCAGTGAGTATGACTAAAAAACATATGGGCTTCCACCGGCATTTGCCGCAGCAGGTTGAGGCCGAGAACTCGCAGGCCAGTGCCACCGTCAAAGATTAGGCGTTTTTTGCCCAAGCGCATTTCTACACAGGAGGTGTTGCCTCCGTAGCGCAGTGTTTTGGTGCCGGGGGTGGCGATGCTGCCCCGCACACCCCAAAACTGAACGACAAACTCGGTCAAAGGACTATTTTCCATAGTGGCTTTGTGATCGGAAGGCTGTGGATTGGGTACAGAGGGTGCGGAATCTGGCATTTTTTTTAGCTTTGAGGGCAGGAATTTAGGAGTTGAAATCTTAGTTTTTAGTTTTTACTTGTTAGCAATCTGTACTATAATCAAGCGCTTGATCGGGAAACCATTCGAGTGCCTAATACTTGTAGGAGATGTCACGCTTGAGAGATTATTTTTTGTACCCTGTGGGCTGTTGAGCTTGTTCTGTGTTCTGAGATTAAGATAGCGCCGAACAAGAGTCTTAGGGTAAAATTTCCTCAAACGTAGAACGCATTCCCCAGGGGTAGAATTTGCGCTTCATATTACTCTAGGAGTAGTATTTTTTTCAAGATTGGGGGCGGGGCGGGGTTTTGAGGAATGCCGTTCCGGTGACTCGGCATTCACGACTGATTTGACATTCTAGCTACCCGTTCCTCGACTGCATCCCTAGACGTGCAGCGGTCGCCTTAAGTTCGGCCTCCTGAGTTTTTAGTCGGGTTGCAGTCGAGGAGTGCGGGCTGCGGGCTTATTTACGATCGGCTGCGATGCACTTTTCGACTAACGGCATTACTAGCTCGACATCTTGCCAACCCAGAATTTCTGTGACTTTTTTCTCCAAATTTTTGTAGGTTCTAAAAAATTCGGCTATTTCGTCCAAGCGGTGGGGCGCTACGTCTTTGAGGGACTTATAGTGAGCATAGCGGGGGTCTTTGTCGGGAACGCACAACAGTTTTTCGTCCCGATCGCCTCCATCGATCATTTCTAGCATTCCGATCGGACGGGCGAGAATCACGCACCCTGGAAATGTGGGCTCATCCATCATCACCATAGCGTCGAGGGGGTCGCCGTCGTCGCCCAAGGTGTTGGGTATGAAGCCGTAGTCGCACGGATATTGGACAGAGGAAGAAAGCACCCGATCGAGAGCAAAGGCTTGCAAGTCTTTATCAAATTCGTACTTGTTTTTGCTACCGGCGGTAATTTCGATGAGGACGTTGAGCAGTCCTGGTTTCGGCTGTGCCGGAATTAGCGATAAGTCCACAACAATATCTCCAAGTTAACAGATGATTGGGATGAGTGCTACTTGCCAAATCCCTTTGATAGCATTTTACGGGCGATCGGGCTTTTCGGCTGCATGAGATTGACCGAAAGCGGGGGCGATCGGCGTTGCACAATTTGAGGATGATGCTTGTAGGGTGTCCCGCCTGCTGGGAAAATATAGCGGACGGGCGGGACGCCCATCCCACAGTTTGAGGGGGCAATGGTTTGTTTGGGCGAGGGAGATATTTTCACATCGATATCTTTTTTTTACCGTCTGTCAAAGTTCTTTGAATTTTCAATCCCAACCACGGGCTTAGTTCTGTCGCTAACCACTCGATTTCTGATTCACTTAGTCCCTCCTTCAGTCCTAACTGATATTTTTGGTTGCCGGCTTGAATAATCATCTGATAGACTTTCCGTAATTTCTGTCCCGAGAAGCTTTTTCTATATTCAACTTGTTCAATTTCCAACTGGCAAATCTCCTGTCTGGGAGCTGGCCAGGAACAATTCCATTTCAACCCCAGTAGATGACGGGTATAGGAAATTTGCTGTCGATCGATTCTGAGACGCAATTCCCTGAGTTGTTGAAAGGTTGAAAATGCCATTAGCATAGGTAACCAACTCAGTTGTATGGCATTTATTAAAATTCCTTGTGTTGCATAGCTCGACAGATTTATATGTAAAAAATCAATTTCTATCCATTTAGTGTAAATATAATGAATTAAAGGGAAAATCGTAGTAACCGCCACCGCAAACATGGTAATTGAACTAAAACAGACTCTCTTTCTCGGAATTACAATTTCTATAAACTCAGAATTTTTTGTTAATTTAATCTTGCTCGGTTGTGGCAGCGCCTCCATAAAACTTGTGGTGGCTTGCGGTGGCAATGCCATAGGAGTTTTGTCGATCTGGCGGGGATTTTTGAGCGCTCGCAATGCTTCCCCAGCCGAAGATAACCGTTTGGACAAACTAGGTTCTGTCATCCAATACAGCCAATCAATTAAATTAGGATTGAGATGTGTTGCGCGATCGGCAAATTGAATTTTTAAATCCTGCTGTGGCAGTTCCGTGGGATGCAAACCCGTTACTAAATAAATTAAAGTTGCACTTAAACCGTAGAGATCGGAAGCCGGAACCGAGCGCCCACCAAATTGTTCTGGTGCCATATATCCATAAGTTCCGATTACAGTAATTGTGCCGCCAAATTTGGCAGCTTGGTTCTGTACCGAACCAAAATCAACTAAATAAACTTGTCCGACCGAGTGGGCTGATCTGCTGTGCAGTAAAATATTGCTGGGTTTAATATCGCGGTGAATAACAGGCGGATCTTGTTCCTGCAAATAAATCAAGATTTCTAACAGAGATTTAGCTAATTCTTTCACCTCACTTTCGCTAAAAGTACGCCCCGATAGCAAATGCTCTTCCAAACTTTTTCCCTCTACATAAGTCTGTACCAGGGCAAAGCTTTCACTGTTTGGTTCGTCAATTTCTAGGTAGTCGAGGTAGCGCGGAATTGCTGGGTGATCGAGTGCTTTTAAAGTTTCCACTTCCCGTTCAAATAGCTTAAGGTATTGCCATTCAAAATCGCTGCCGAGGAATAGCTGTTTGATGACAACTAATTCTTGAGTTTGTAAGTCACGAGCCAGCAGCGTTTGGCGGCCGGTTTGTTTTCCCATTTGCCGCTGCACTTCGTAGCGTTCTGCTAATATTTTGCTGGTCATGTTTTTTACCTTAATTTTAATTTGAGGTGATCGTCGGGGCCCAGAAACCGCGTTTTTACGAAAAGACGCGTTGTAACCCCCTGATTCGCCAAAAAACCCGGTTTCGAGGAGTCGGTATCATCGGGGCTATCTAAATTTTAGATTAGAGTCCACTTTCTTGTTGATACCACTTGGAAAAATACTTGCTAATTGCCCCCATTGACAGTCCTGAAATTAGCGAGGGTGCCAGCACTAAAATCATATAATTAATGGCATAATTTTGAAAATTAATAACTGTAACCTGCTGAAAGAAGACGATGCTTGTCGAGGTAGAGACTAAGATACTAATTGCAGCTAAAACCTGTCGGTGAAGTTTGGGATTGGTTAGGGGGAAAAAACACAATCGCGTCACAATTGCTAGGATTATTCCGTTCCCTAACCCCAGCAGAAAGCCCAGAACATATACCGTCACTAGAATATGTTTGTTGATAATAAATGTCCCCATGAGCAGAAAAAGAAAGACGCTGTAAATTAATACCCAAGTTCCTACAGCTATGAATCCTGACATAAGGCTCGACTCGATCGCATTCTTGAACAAGCTAAAGGTGTTCACAGTTTTTCCCTGTTTCAAAGGCAAGGAATATTTATTGATTTCCCGTGGTTTTTCCAGAACTTCTTTGGCAATCTCGACTGAGGCGGGACGGCGATCTAAACTCGGATGCGTCATCCACCTCAGCCAATTGGTAAAACCGGGACTCAGTTGGGTGAATTGCTCGAATTCGATCTGAAAATCTTGCTGCGGCAAGTCGGCAGGATGCTGCTTGGTAATTAAGGCGATTAATGTTGCTCCCAAGCTGTACAAGTCGGAAGCGGGAACGGCTCTCCCGCCAAATTGTTCGGGCGGCATATAGCCGTAGGTTCCCACAACGGTGACTGTTTTTCCCTGTTGCGTTGCTAGGGTTTGAACTGCACCGAAATCGACTAGGTAGACTTCGCCGACGCTGTTTCCCGATCGATTCTTGAGTAAAATATTGCTGGGTTTAATGTCGCGGTGAATCACCGGGGGCTGTCGCTGGTGCAGGTATGCGAGGATGTCTAATAATGCTTTTGCTAATTGTTTGACTTCACTTTCGCTGAAAGTGCGGCCGTCTGAAAGATATTCTTGTAGGGATTTGGCTTCGATGTAAGTCTGAACTAGGGCGAATCCTTTGCGGTTGGGCGTGTCGATTTCAAAGGAGTCCAGATATTGGGGAATTGCGGGATGGGATAGGGATTTTAAGGTTTCGACTTCTCGCTGGAACAGTTTTAAGTCTTCCCAGTTAAAGTCGCTGCTGAATGAGAGGAGTTTGACTACTACTTGCTGTTGGGTTTTTAAGTCGCGGGCGAGTAATGTTTGCCGTCCTGCTTGCTTGCCGAGCCGCCGATCGCACTGATAGCGATCGGCTAATATTTCTTTTGACAAATCGCCGATGTTTTGTCCGCTCATGCTCTTTTGCCCTAGAACCGATTAAACCTAGTTTAGTTGACAAAAAGGCAATAATCTGAAATGTTCGGGCTACAGCAAAAAAATTTCTGTCAAAGAGCAACCGCCTTTAAGAGCTAGCGATCGCGCACCATAAAGACCGGCCTGAGTTAAGCTTGAATTTAACTTTGAATTTGCTTGTAAATTGACTGCACTACATCTAGCAGGCTCAAGACTTGCTGCCATTCTGGAGCATCGGGTTTGTAGCTTTTGGCGCGCTGAGTTTTTAAACTCTGGTGCAAGAGATTCAGCAGCGCGTCTGGAGACTGTAAAGAATTGTCCTCTTCATCTGCTGGGGTTCCGGCTGCATTTTCTTCGATGTCTTCTTTAATTTTTTGTGCTCGATCCGCGAGGGCTAAAGATCTGCCTGCAAGGTTTTCCGGCATTTTGGGCTGTTCCGACAAAGACGCGCTGGTTAGTTCTACCAATAGTTGGCAGACTCGATCGACCCATTCGTGATCGTTTACTGAAAAGGAACCGGATTTGAACACTTGCCCGTCAGGTCTTTGTTGAATGCTTTGTACCTTCTGGATCAGAGGGATAGCCTTAACAGTGATGTTTTCCGGGATTCTGGGGATATCTGACAGGGAGCTCCGAGCAATCTCCAGCAATAGTTGGTAAACCTGATCTACCCACTCAACATCTCCCGATTGTGAATTCCAATTATCCATAACTGACGCTAGTGGTTTTCTATATCTAAGACTAGAACATTGATTATCTGCGAAGAAAGCTCTTTTTAGGAGCCGCTAACGCTATTAAGACTTACGCGGGCGGGGTGAGAAACCCGGTTTTTGAGCGGATGTTTCGTCGCCTTTCTCCAAGATTTTTCTCAGAAACCGGGTAACGCTGCCGCCAGTCATAACTATTTTTAAGCGCTTCAAATAATAGAAGTGCTAAGTTTGTTGCGGTAGGTAGTGCGAAGGAAACACCTAGGGCGAAACCCCGGCATCTCGCTTGCAAGTTCAAATCCGGTTATATAACCATAATACCTGTTGGAGCTTATTTACAATTACCTCAATAGGATATTCAGATTAATTGGTGGTGGGATGGGAGGCGCACCCCCGATCGCGATCGCCCCCACCCGGAACCCTGGCGCCACCACGAGGATTTGCTGTGGGCCACTGCTATTTTTCTGTGAGATTCCACACACCATCCCAGTTGAGTACATCTGAAAACCGATGTTGAAATAACATACAGCGATCGACGTGCAATTTAGCTGCCTTGTTTTTCGGGTCAACTTCCAGAACGGCGTTAAATTCGCGTTCAGCGTCTTTAAAGGCTTGCTTGGCTTTTGGTTCTAAGGCTTTCTTAAACTCGCTCAGCAGTTTTTTCACCCGATCGAGTCCCAGGTTTTCAAATTCCTCATCTAACATTTCTGCAACTGTCTCGCAGGCCCGACTTTTAATTTTCGCCTGCAATAGCTGCCTGATATCTGCGGGTTTCAGCCTCTTGATTTGGGAATTTGATGGTTCTAAGATGTCTGCTTCCAACAGCTTTTTGACTTCGCCTTCTTGCAAGTATTTAATATCGTCTGCTGATAGGGGCTTGATTTTTGCTTGCAGCAGCATTTTGGCTTCGTCTTCCGAGAGGTTTTTGATTCCTTCCAATTTCAGCAGTTGGATTTCTGGCTGCAATAGTACGAGGAGTTTGTCTGCTTCAGACAGGTTTTTCGGGTCGTACTCTGACAGTTGTTTCAGTTGATGTAACAGGTTCCTTAGTTCGTGTTCCAACTGTTGCTCTAGATTGTAGGACAGTTTCTTAATCTCTGCCTCTGGCATTTCGGCGACATCCTTTAAGATGTTTTTTACCTCACTTTCTGAGAGTCTTTGGCTAACTGGAGTTTTGTAATGTTCGCGCCCCTTGGTGTAATGTTCTATAATTTGTTGCTGTGTTTCGGTTAGTGACTTGCCCACTGGCGAGTATCCCTCGCGGATGCCGACGAGTTCGTAAACGATTACGGGTTCGCTTTTGCCTTTGACAGTAATAAAGTCGAGTTCTCGCACGTAGAGCCGATCGGCATAATCTCTGTAAGTATTGTCACTGATAATCAAGTCGGTGCCGTACTGCTTGCTAGCGCCTTCTAAGCGAGAGGCGAGGTTTACGCCGTCTCCTATAGAAGTCAATTCCATGCGTTTGCTACTACCGATGTTGCCGCTGACAACTTCATCGGAATGCACGCCCATACCGATGCCGATCGGCAGTTCGCCATTTGCCACGCGATCACGATTAAACTGGGCCAGTTTTTCCCGCATTTTCACCGCCGTTTGCATGGCGCACCAAGCATGATCCTCTAGGGGCGCTGGAGAGCCAAAAACTGCCATCAGAGCGTCGCCGATGTATTTGTCGAGAGTCCCTCCGTACTCGAATACGACATCTACCATCACTTCAAAATATTTATTGAGCATCACTACCACTTCTTCGGCTTGCAATTTTTCCGTAAGTGTGGTATAGCTGCGAATGTCTGAGAACAGCACCGAAACGTTTTTGCGCTTACCGCCCAATCCAGTATCGCCTGAAGCTAACAAAGCTTCGGCTACTTCTGGAGTCATGTAACGGTACATCAAGTTCTTGACTTGCTTGGCGCTGCTAATATCTTCCATGACGACTAACGCGCCGTTGACCTTGCTGGAGTCGGTAGCGTCAGTCATGGAATTAATCGACAGATTGATACTCTGCGATTTTTCTTCACAGGAAAGCAAAACTTGATCCGGGTAATACTGCTGGCGGTCCTGATCGTCTTCTGGAGACAAAGACGCATCAAACCATTTGGCAAAATCGCCTTTTTCTAACTTAATTAACTCGCGCAAAGATTGACCTTCCGCTAATTCGGCATCGCTGACACCCAGTAATTTTTTGGCACTGGGATTGGTCGCTACTATATTGCCTTTTTTATCTGTAGAAATCACGCCGTTAGTCAAGGCGTGCAGCATATCTTTTTGTCTTTGTTCTTGCTGTTTGACTTCTGCAAACAGTTTGGCGTTTTGCAGGGCGACTCCTGCTTGGATATTAAACGCCTTCATAAATTCCATGTCATTGCGATTGAAACTCGCTTTCCACTGTTCCGGGGCGTGTGGCCAATCTTGGGGGTTGTAGGGGGGGAATTCTCCTTGTCGTTTTTTATTAACTAATTGGGTGACGCCAATCAATTTTTTGTCCGAGTTAAATACTGGCATACAAAGCATACTGCAAGTGCGGTAGCCCGACTTTTGATCTACTTCTTTGGAAGTGGCGGCGCGGGGGTCGTCGTACACGTCAAAGGGAATCAGCAGCGGTTCGCTAGATTGGGCGACGATGCCTGCAAAACCGACGGTTCTGGGTATGCGAATTTCTTTCAAGTTGCCGCCCATCGGGATTTTCGTCCACAGTTCATTTTTATCTTCGTCGATCAGCCACAGGGTGCTGCGATCGGCATTCATGAGTTCTTGGGCCTGATCCATCACCCTTTTTAGGGTATCTTCTAAGTCTAAACTGCTCTGAGAAAGAGCGTTGACGGCATTCATCAGCGCCGTTGCTGCTCGTTGTCTCTGAGTTGCTGCGTAGAAAGATTTGGACGATTCTAGAATTAGGCGAATCGAGGGAGCAAATTCTTTAAAAACTTGTTCGTCTTCTTTAGTAAATCCGTGCCTGTCGATTTGTTCGTCTAAAGTCGGGTATTTTTCGTGATTGGGTCTGAGTTTATTAATCAGTTGAACTACTGCTACTAACTCTTTTGTGTCTTCATTAATCAGGGGCATTGCCAGCATTGTATAAGTGCGGTAGCCCGTTTTTTCATCAGTTTTTTTGGCGTTAGCCGAGCGTTCGTCGTTGTAAAAATCGTAAGGAATATTAACCACTTTTTGGAACGTGGCTACTTCTCCTGCAATGCCCACATGGGCCGGAACTCGGATTTCTAGGTTTTTGCCATTTTCGTCTTTAGCGACGATCGCCCAGAGTTCATTTTTTTCGTCGTCTAATAAAAATATCGTGCTGCGATCGGCATTCAGCAATTCCCCTGTTTTGAGGGTAATCGACTGCAACATCTCGTTGAGGATGGCATCAAATCCCTCGCTCTCCAGGATATTGTCGAGCATTCCCAAGGTTTGATTGACAACCTTAAGTTTGTCTTCTACTTCCTTAACTACTACTGTGAAACTTTGCTTATTTAGAAGGTCGAGAATGCCGGAGAGGTTTCCTTGGCGCGGGATAATTGCACTGCTCCTAATTTCCGGGGGAGAATAATGTTCCTGATGATGATTTTCACCGCCGACAACAGCGACATCAATCACGTTGTCCAGAGAAGAGTAATTGGTGGAAGATGCAGATTTCATAGACCTTTACAGAAGCTTAAGTGTAAGGGTTAGTCTCTAAGCGAAGAGAGCGGGGAAGTTGATTAGTGAGTCACCTGTCGCACAAGACTCAAGTATGTGTGAAAGTATTTCCCAGTTTACAGAACTCCGGCCACAAGGCAAGGGAAATTCAGTTGACCTTGCTGCTGAACGGAGGGTGGGAGAGTAACGAGGCGGTGGGAGTGCTGCAATCTTTTTAGAGAATGCGAATCTTGTTTAAATGGTTTATTAACTGATTTTGACATTGTGCGTGCCTGGTTTAAGTAAGTTCTGCCGATCTTTGAGCCGATCGCCCGCAGGAACATGAATGCGTACTGGCGGGAAGACTGCTGAAAGAGGGGTGGCCTTGTGGGACTAGCCGCAATTGTGACACTACCAGTTGCTAGTGATGTGTGCCCTTCTCTACACAATTGTGGTTTTTAACTAGAATTTCTCCCTATTTTGCTGCTCTTAGCTTTCATCCCACTAAATTCACGGGGTTTTCAGCTTTTTTTGTAAAATTTGCGGTTGATATTTTTAGTGTAACCTCCGACTCTCAAAAAACTCCGCATTTTGACCCCCCGATCGGCTTGAGGGTTCGATCAGGGTTGGGCAGACTGAGTTTGGCGCAATCCGGCGGCTTCGACAAGCAGGGATTCGGCGAAGGCGATGGCTTCTGTTGCTGACCGGCCACTGGCGAGTTGGGCGAGTTCTTCCCGCCGCTGTTCGCTGTTGAGGGCGGCAACTCTGACTACTGTACGTTCGACTGGTTCGGAGTTGGCTGCGGGTTCCTCGATACTTGGTTCTGCTTCGATCGTCTGTTTGTTGACGCGAAAATGAAAATCAGCCATCGCGGCGATCAGCGGCTGGTGGGTGACGCAGAGAACTTGGTGTTTGTCCGAGAGTTGGTAGAGTTTTTTGGCGATCGCACTGGCGACTCTCCCAGAGACTCCGGTGTCGATTTCGTCAAAAATCAGCGTACCCGCGCTTTCGATTTGGGAAAAACAGGCTTTGATAGCGAGTAGAAAGCGACTCATTTCTCCCCCGGAGGCGATCGCGCCCAGAGGTTGCAAAGGTTCGCCCGGATTGGGGCTGAAACAAAAGGCGATTTGGTCGGCACCAGTCGCGGTTGGGGTACAAGGCGAAATCTCGACTTGAAATTGCACTTTTTCCATGGCTAACGGCTTAAGTTCTCCTACGAGGTGCGTTTCTAGTTTGAGGGCTGCTTCGCGCCGCAGGGTAGTGAGGTGGCTGCAAGCGTCTTTTAATTGCTCTAAAGCGGTCTGATATGCGAGTTCTAAGGCTTCCATTGACTCGCCTCCTTCTAAAAGTTCGTTTAGTTCGTTTTGGATGCTTTGGTAGTAGGTGATCGCTTCAGAGAGCGGCCCGTATTTGCGGCAAATTTGTTTGAGTTCGCGAATCCGATCTTCTACTTCTTCGAGTCTTTCGGGATCTGCTTCTAATTGTTCGCCGTAGCTGCTAATTTGCCGGCTGGCTTCTGTGGCTTGGGCTAAAGCATCGCTGACCATTTCGAGGATTGGGTGCAATTGGGCATCGTAAACTGCCATGTCGCTTAAAATTTCCTCGGCTTTGCTCAACAAGTCGGCGGCTGAGGCGGTGTCGCCGTCGTTTTGGTAAAGGGCTTGGTGAACTTTGTAACTTTGCTGCTGCAATTCGACGATGTGGCCGAGGCGGATTGATTCTTGTTCTAGGTGTGCGAGTTCGTCGCTGTTTTCGATGTTGGCTTCGCTGAGTTCTCGGACTTGGTATTCTAACAAATCAAGTCTTTGCAGTCGCTGCTGTTCCGACTGACGCCTGCGTTTGAGGGCTGTTTTGGCGCTGTTGGCTTCGATCCAGGCTGTGGTGATTGTCGATCGTGCTTCAGCAAGTTTTTTGCCGCCGTATAAATCCAGCCATTCTCGCTGGAGGGTTTCTTGTCCGAGGTGGACGGTTTGGCCTTGGGCGGTAATTTCGACAAGCCGATCGCGCAGTTGATCCATTAATTGGCGGTTGACGAGAATTCCGTTCAAGCGCGATCGGCTACGCAGAGCACCGCTTGATGCGTTAATTTCCCGGCTGCAAACGGCTAAATTTCCGTCTATGGGTTCGATTTCTTGCTCGCCCAGCCACAAAGCTGCGGCTTTGTCCAATTCAAAGGTAGCTTCCAATATTGCCCGCGCTGCTCCGGTGCGAATCGATCGGCGATCGACTTTCCCGCCCAAAACTGCATCGATCGCATCTAGGATAATCGATTTACCAGCGCCGGTTTCCCCTGTAAATACGTTCAAACTCGGGCCAAAATCTAGATCCAGGCAGTCAATTAAGGCAAAGTTTTCTATTCTGAGGGATATTAACATAAGGAATTGGTAATGGGGAATAGTTCATGGTTCCTGTCTGTTTAATTTTGCTATCCGATGAGTGCAAATATATCTGTCTGGTCACAGCATGACCCCCATCAATATGAGCTTCTCACCAATAACTGCATCTCTCGTTGGGAATACTTCGACCCTGCACTTCCCTGGGAATATTCCCAAAACAGGAAAGTTTTTGGATCGAATCAATTGGTTGCGACGGTAGTTATTTGATATTTTTCAGCAGTTGATTTTAGACTTGAATCAATATCAAATTGATTCAGATTCTTTTCCATATTTTACTTGGGAAAATGCCCTTGAAATTCCGATATCTCACAAATTTTTCTGGTAGTCAATACTCATTTGCATCGGGGATTTCCTGAATTTTTGAGAATTTTTTATGCTTCTTTAAACCGCAGATACCAAGCAGATGCAACACAGATAAACGCAGATATTTTCAAGTATTGAGAGCGGATGAATGCCAGAGGTATATTGTAGGTTACGTCAGCAGGGCTTGATTTGATCTACAATCCTATCCCTGATTTTTGGGTAATTTTTGCACAACACCCAATCACCCCATATCCTCTAAAGAAATGGGGTGATTTATGAATTACTTAAGCTTCTTGTTGGGGAATCGATTGGAGATTTTTGCGTTGGTCGTTGAGGCGCTTCTTGGCATAAAAATTAATGGTCACTACCATTAATACAATCATCGCAATAATGGTAGCAATAGTCGAAGAAACGGGTAAATTTTGCTTAAAGACTGCTAGCAATACTATCATTGCTAACAAAACCGTTGGGACTTCATTTAATGCCCTAAATTGTTGACCAGTCCACCGAGATTCATTGTTTGCTAATTTCTTCAGCAGCCAACCGCAATAGAAATGATAACCTATTAACAAAGTAACTAATGTTAGTTTAATGTGTAACCAAGTGTCATGCAATACATCGGGTTCGGTCGAAATTAACCCGATCGCCATCAGGACAGTCACAAACATTCCCGGCGTAGTAATCAAATTATAAAGACGTTTCTCCATAATTTGATATTGTTCTTTGAGAATTGTTTTTGCCGGTTCTGGTTTCTCTTCGGCTTCCGCGTGATAGACGAATAATCTTACTAAATAAAATAAGCCAGCAAACCAAACGACAATGCCAATAAAATGAAACGATTTAAACCAAAAATAAGCCATGATTTTTAACCTTGAATGAACCACAGAGGCAGAGAGTTCCCAGAGGTTTGTTGATTTTTACTTCCAGCAATGGGGTTTCTCGTCAATCATTGTACAATAAACCCGGTTTGTTGGCGATCGAGAAATCGGGTCGATCGCTCATGGGATAGCCCCAGCCCACCCGCAACCGGGTCGATCGGTATTTTACGTTGAATTAAGTGGATTTACTGAATAGGACTGACCCAGGGGAGGTCAGACACCGGGTTTGATGGACGAAAATCTTTCGCTGGAGCCGCGCAGATGAGGTGAAAAACCCGATTTCTTTGATAGGAATGCGTCCAGGACTCACTTAACACACCCTAAAATAATTTAGGTGAGACGAAACCTAAGTGTTTCCAAGCAGCCGCTGTGGCAATTCTGCCCCGACTTGTCCGCTGCAAAAATCCGATTTGCATTAAGTACGGTTCGTACACGTCCTCAATTGTTTGAGTGTCTTCTCCTGTGGAAGCTGCGAGAGTTTCTAAACCAACCGGGCCGCCGTTAAAGTTTTCGATCATTGCTGTCAAAAGGCATCGATCAGTCCAATCCAAACCTAGCGGATCGACGTTGAACAGTTCTAGGGCCACTGAGGCAACTTCGGCATCAATTGGCTTTAAATTTTTGACTTCGCTGTAGTCTCTAACTCGCCGCAGCAAGCGGTTAGCGATCCGGGGTGTTCCGCGCGCTCGGCGGGCAATTTCTGTGGCTCCTTCAGGGGTGATTTGAGTGTCGAGAACTTGGGCGGTTCTTTGGACAATTAGACTAAGTTCGTCTATTTCGTAGTAGCGCAATCTTTGGATCAAGCCGAAGCGATCGCGCAATGGAGCTGTCAGCGATCCAACTTTTGTGGTTGCTCCTACTAAGGTAAAGGGTTTGAGGGGAATGCTGCGGATTTTGGCGCTTTTGCCTTGACCGATCGTAATATCTAAGCGGCAGTCTTCCATCGCCGGATAGAGGATTTCTTCTGTAACTTTAGATAAGCGGTGAATTTCGTCGATAAACAGCACGTCGCCTGCTTTGAGGTTGATCAGCAATCCGACAATATCTCGCGGTTTTTCTAAAGCAGGGGCGGTGGTAATTTTGCATTCAACTTCCATTTCTGCTGCTAGAATTAGCGACATTGTGGTTTTTCCCAACCCAGGCGGCCCGTACAGCAACAGGTGATCCATAGGTTCGCCGCGGGATTTGGCGGCTGCAATTGCGATCGCCAAAACTTCTCTCAAGTCTTTTTGCCCGATGTATTCAGCTAACCGCTGGGGTCGGATTTTGTCGTCTTGTTTGCTGTTGATTTCGTCGGGTAGTTCTTGCGATTCTAGCAAAGATTCCGCCTGGGGTTTGGCGGCTTTTTTGCGGGGGGCTGGGGCTATGTCTTCGGGTAGATTTTGGTCGGGGGGCTGTTGTTTGGAGGAGATAATAGCCATATTTATTTGCGATCAGGCAGCGGGAAGTGTTTACAATTGTTAGCAGAATCTTTAAAATTATTGAGTTCGTTATGAGTATTCCATCTTCTTTATTAGCATCGGAAAGCATAACTTTTGAGGGGGCGATCGAGCTGACTCAATCTTTACTGTCGTTTATTGAGGCCGATCGACTTTTACAAGCCGACATCCAGCAAGCTGTTACATTTCTGGTGAAAACACAGAACGGTGCTAGGGGGTTTTTTGTCACCTATCTAACGGACGATCGACAGGAGGCAGATCGGCCGTCACCCGGAGTAGTCGAGGCGCTGCGATCAGCTCCTGAGATCGTAGCAGAACTGCTGGTGAAAAATTTGGCGATGTCGGCGGCGATGGTTGTACATCATTCGCGCCAGCAAAAGGAGGAAATGGCGGCTGATTCTGCTAGAGTGCAGGAGCGATCGCGCAATTTAATTCAAATGCTGCAAATGCCAGCCTGTCAAACTATAGCGTCGCAAATGCTAGAAAGTTTGCAGAGTGCCAACGGCGAGTATGAAAAATTTTTCCAGCGGTGGGGCTACGACGACCAGCAAAAACTAGCGATCGGTTCGGCAGTTCGATCGGCGATCGGCTAAAATAACCTCCGAAGGAAGGGGAAAGAAGAAAGAAGGAAGAAGCCCAAGCCAAGGTGGCAGATGCTTGATCAAAACGACGGGGCTGTGGAATAATTGCGGTTTAGCAAAAGCTGCACAATTGTAGCTTGAGTTGATTTAGGTGTGAAGCTAGTGAACGAGGGCGAAAAAATTGCAGAGAACTGTGAAAGGAGTTGCCCAAAAGGCCCGAAAGCTGGGCGGCAGGCTGCCCAGAAGTACGCCCCGGCGGTGGGCGAAGCTGAATCTGCTGGCAACATTGGTGCGCCGGGACTTGGAAGCTCAATACAAAGGCTCGATTCTGGGCAATTTGTGGCCGCTGCTGAATCAGCTATCGCAATTGGTGATTTACACTTATGTATTTTCGATCGTCCTCAAGGTAAAGCTCAGCCTTGCAGGCTTCCCAGAAAACAGCGACATTACATTTGGAGTCTGGTTGTTTGCAGGTTTGCTGCCTTGGACTGCCTTCACCAGCGGTTTGATCAAGTCGGGAGTATCGGTGGTGGGGCAGCCGAATTTAGTAAAAAAAGTGGTATTTCCTCTCGGTTTGCTGCCCCTAGTGCCGATTTTTACAGCTTTTATTGAAAGTTCTCTGGGTTTAGCAGCTTTGATTGTGATAGTAGCAGTGTCGTCGCAAAAGCTCAACGCTACTTTATGCTTGCTGCCGTTGGTGTGGGTGCCTCAGTTGCTGATAACTGCTGGTTTGGGATATTTGACAGCCGGCTTGACTGTATTTTTGCGAGACATTCCTCAGACATTAGGTGTTATTCTAAATTTTTGGTTTTATTTGACGCCGATCGTCTATCCAGCATCAATCATCCCCCAAGAGTGGCGAGCGTGGATATTTTGGCTGAATCCAATGGCCGCCATCTCGGAGGTTTATCGAGATCTCATACTGCTTGGAGAAGTTAAGCATTGGGGCGAATGGGGTGTCGCCACGCTAATTTCTGCTGCTATATTTTGTGGAGGTTTGGCGGTTTACCGGCGTTTGCGTCCCGCTTTTGCTGACGTGCTGTAAATTTATTTGAGAGCGAAAATCCATCTAAAATCTAAATTCTAAAATCTAAAATCGATTGTGCTGTAAATATGTTTGAGATTTCAAGTCAATCTAAAATCTAAAATCTAAAATCTAAAATCGATTGACTGCCGCCAATGACAGAAAATGTAATTTCACTAAAAAATGTTTCCAAATGCTTTAAGCGGTACGATCATCCAGGAGACCGCTTAAAGGAAATTATTTACCCAACAAAAAAACTCGCTGACGAATTTTGGGCCCTACACGACATCAATCTGGAAATTCCTCAAGGACAAACTCTGGGAATCGTCGGTCGCAACGGTTCGGGAAAAAGCACTCTCCTGCAAATAATTGTAGGGACGCTGACTCCTACCACAGGAAGCGTGGATGTTAAAGGGCGAGTCTCCGCTTTGTTGGAACTCGGAAGCGGGTTTAACCCGGAATTTACCGGGCGACAAAATGTGTTTTTTAACGCTCAGTTACTGGGATTCAATCAAAAAGAAACTGAAGAAAAATTTGACGATATAGCTGCTTTTGCTGATATTGGCGATTTCATCGAACAGCCAGTCAAAACTTACTCTAGCGGTATGTTTGTCAGGCTAGCTTTTGCCGTTGCGACTAGCGTTGAGCCAGATATTTTGGTGGTTGACGAGGCGCTTTCGGTGGGCGACGAAGCTTTTCAACGCAAGTGTTTTGCTCGCTTGCAAAGCATTCAGGAAGGTGGCGGAACGATTTTATTTGTTTCTCACGCTGCTACTTCTGTGGTGCAACTTTGTACCTCGGCGATTTTAATGGATAGCGGTGAATTGCTGCTCGCTCACACGCCGAAGGTGGTAATTTCTAAGTATCAAAAGCTGATTTATGCTGATCCGGATCAGGTTCTGGGGTTGAAGTCAGATATTCGAGCTCTGAACCAACTGACAAAACAGGAAAGTCAAGACCAGCTTCAGGATGCTAATTTAGAAAGCACAAAGAGTGAAGTTAAACCGGAGCAACATCTCTCCAAACCCCAGGAATATTACGATGAATTTTACGATCCGGGGATGATACCGTCGAATACGGTAAGGTATCCGTCTCGCGGAGCGGAAATTATCAACCCCCACATCGAGACGCTGAAAGGAAATGTGGTAAATCACTTGATCGGTCGTCAAGATTATATTTATACTTACTCTGTCACTTTCTCCCGGTCAACTTCCAAAGTTAGGTTTGGAATGTTGATTAAAACAATTAGCGGTTTTGAGTTGGCGGGTGCTTCTTTGAAGGCTTCTACTCAGTCAGTTAGGTATGTGGAAGCAGGAACGACAATTGTAGTGAAGTTTAATTTTAAATGTTTGCTGAATCCCGGTGTTTATTTTCTGAATGCTGGGGTTGTGGGAACGGTTGATGGAGATTTAACTTATCTGGATCGCTGTGTTGATGTGGCGATGTTTAGAGTTCAGTCTTGTACTGAGTCTTGCGGTAACGGCATCGTTGACTTGCTGATCGAACCGTGTTTAACTGTTGTTAATGCTGATTCTCTGGTGAAAGAGCAGTCAACAGAGGTTATCTAAAATTCTGTAAAAACAATGAGCGATATCAATTTAGATTTAGTCGAAAATCCCGTAATCAAAGCATTTATTCAAGATCAAGCTAAGTTTCCCGAAAATTTTAAACTGAATATCTGCGAAGACGATGAAATGTATTTGTTCAGCTTGAACAACGTCAAAGACGATCGCGATCGGGCTTTGGTGCGCTATTATGCGATCGGGCGTCGCATCTTGGATACGGTTAAACAAGTTGTGGAATGGCATTTTGGCAGTTTTGAAAAGGTACCTTCTTTTCTGGATTTTGCCTGCGGTTACGGTCGATTTACCAGGTTTTTGATTCAGGAAATACCGCCGGAACGAATTTGGATTTCTGATATTTATGCTAACGCGGTTAAGTTTCAAACTGAATACTTGGGAGTCAACGGTATTGTCTCAACTGGAAAACCAGAAAATTATTTAATTGACCGCAAGTTTGACTGCATTCTGGCTAATTCTTTTTTCAGCCATATGCCCGAAAGAACTTTTACAAGTTGGTTGCAAAATTTGTACGATTTGTTGACTCCTAACGGCATTTTGATGTTCAGCGTTCACGATGAGTGTTTGCGCCTAGCCAATATAGAAATGCCGGCTAATGGTATTTTGTTTAGTCCTCAAAGCGAAAGCCAGTCTTTAGATAAGGAGGAATACGGCACAACTTATGTAACTGAAAAGTTTGTGAGAGAATGTGTCGCGCGAGTTAGCGGAGGCAAAGCTTTTGTTCACCGCATCAAAAAAGGCATATGCAGATTTCAGGATTTGTATGTTGTCACAAATGAGCTAGTTAGAGATTTTTCGGAGTTGAAATTCAATCATCACCCGGAAGGATATATTGATGTTGCTGCTTTTACTAATAAGGAGAATTTGTATCTTGAAGGATGGGTGGCTGATGTGAATTTCGACGGTCGAGTTGAGGAGCTGCAAGTGCTGGTAAACGGCGAGGTTGTACAGAGGTGCGAGCCTTTTTACGATCGCCCGGATGTGGCTGGATATTTTGAAACTGATGGGGCTTTGCAGTCGGGTTGGAGGTGTTATTTACCAAAAAACACCGTGGCGCTGGAGGATGTGTTAATAGTCAAAGCAATCAATAACTATGGTTGGGAATGGATTCTGGAAACTTGCACTGTTAAATCGCTGGTTAACCAAAGGCAATCGCAGTCTTTGTTGGGGTCTACTCAGACAAAACTAAAATTACTCGAAACTCAGTTAGCTTCGGCTAAGATAAAAGGGGAGCAAAGCCAAAGTAAGTTAATGATTACTCAAACGAAGTTGGAAGAAACTCAAACTGAATTAGTTTTAGCTCAAACGCAGTTGGAGCAAACTCAAAATCACTTATTATCGGTGCAAATGCAGTTGGAGAAAACAGAAAATCAGCTAATTAATCTCAATCAAGAACTAGAGCAAGCGAAGTGTCGAGTTTTAGCAATGGAAAGCAGCAAGTTCTGGAAGATCAGAAGCGCGTGGTTTCAAGTCAGGCGATCCCTGGGCTTAGCGGGAGAGTAGCGATAGCAAGTAATTTGGGTGTGGGAATTAGGGCAAGGGAGAGAAATTGTGAGTACAAATGACAGCAAACCGTCGGTTTTTATTGTTACTGGAATGCACCGTTCCGGTACGTCTTTAACGGCTTCTTTGTTTCAGAAAGTCGGGGTTGATATTGGCAAAAAGTTGGTTGGCCCGGCCGACGGAAATGTGAAAGGTCATTTCGAGAATGTTGATTTTGTGGAGTTTCACAAGAGTGTTTTACGATCGCACGGTATTGATGAACTCGGATGTACGTTTGAAAAAACGATTCCGGTAGCAGCGGAATATGTGGAAATTGCCAAACGGGCGATCGCTCAAAATCAACTTCCTGACAAGCATTGGGGCTGGAAAGACCCGCGAACCGCTTTATTTTGGGATTTTTGGTTAAAATTGCTCCCTGAAGCTAATTTTATCTGTGTTTATCGATCGCCCTGGGAAGTAGTCGATTCGCTGTACCGCCGGGGAACCGATGTCAGCTTGCTGCAGCATCCCGAAATGGCAGTAAAAATGTGGCTGCACTACAACGAAAAAGTCTTAGAATTGTCTGAAAGTTTTCCCAATCGCTGTCTGCTGGCCAACGTTTACCCGATCGGCAACACTCCCGAATTTTTTATCGATCGAGTCAACGAAAAATTTAATGTTAACTTAGGTGCCATACCGGGCGACAATTTTGAAGAATCTTTATTAGTCAACGATATTGTCAAAAGTCACAGACCGAGTTTAATAGAACAATATTTTCCCCAAGCATTAGAACTATATCAAGTTTTAGAAGCAAAAGCGGGCAATCTCAGCAGCGAATCGAAATTGGCGAATGACAAAATTATTCATTTTCCAGTATCTCCTGTCGGGCATTTTGAAGATTGGCTAAAAATTCGCTTGCTGGAAAAACAGCAAAAAACCAGCAATTTAGAAGTCAAACAGTGGCAAGAACAATTTCAACAAGCTCAAGCAAAAGTCTTGGAATTGGAAACGAAGTTAGGAGAAACTCAAGTACAGCTTGACGGCAAAGAATCTCAATTTCAAGAAGCCTTAGCAAAACTGCTCGAATTAGAAGCAGAATTAGGAGAAACTCAGGTACAGCTTGACGGTCAAGAATCGCAATTTCAAGAAGCCTTAACAAAAGTCTTGAAATTAGAAACAGAATTAGGAGAAACTCAAGTACAGCTTGACGGCAAAGAATCGCAATTTCAAGAAGCCTTAGCAAAACTGCTCGGATTAGAAACAGAATTAGGGGAAACTCAGGTACAGCTTGCCGGCAAAGAATCGCAATTTCAAATAGCCTTAGCAAAAATCTTAGAATTAGAAGCAGAGTTAGGAAAAACTCAGGTCAAGTTTGAAGAAAAAGAATTTAAATTGGATCAAAAATTAGCTGAATTATTGAGTTTGGAAACAGTCCAGAGTCAAACTCAGCAAGATTTGGAACAATCGCGGCAAGAAAATGCCAAAATCCAGGCTGAACTTGCTGCAATCAAGTCTTCTGACTGGTGGAAACTTAGAGAAAAATGGTGGCAATTCAAGCACAAAATCCGCGATTTGTTCCCAAAATTTGTTTTTTCTTTAGACCAACCCACTACTTGGCAAGTTAGCGATTCCAACCTGCTAATTGTGGGCTGGGTGTTTAACACAAAAAAAGATATTAAAGCCGTCCGCGCCAGAATTGAAAATAAGAGTTTTGCCGCTGTTTACGGCCTAGACAGAAGCGATATAGCCCGCTGGTATTCTAATATTGCGTCTGCGAACAAATCTGGTTTTACAATAGAATTGCAAGCACCCGCAGGACGGCACGAGGTGTTGTTGGAAGCGCAAGACGACGGAGGAAAATGGCATTTTTTGGCAGCATATCCGCTGTTAGTTTCAACGATTCAAGCGTCGTTAGATGTACCGGTGGTGTGGGAACAGCGTCAAGGTCAAGTTTTGTTTGCGGGTTGGTGTTGCCACCACGATCGCAAAATTGCTAAATTAAGCTTTTTGTGCGGCGATACTTCTGTAGAATGTGCCTACGGTTTGCGCCGAAAAGATGTCGGCGAAGTGTTTCCTGACTGGGTTAACAGTTCGGAAAGCGGCTTTGAGGCGCTTGTCAATTTGCCTCCTGGTAAATGGCCAGTTTCTCTGCAAGCCGAGTTAGAAACCGGGGAAATTTTGTATTTTCAAGCGCCGAAAATATTGACGGTGCGGCGCTACCATATTTGGCAGCGAAGTGCTGATAAATTTGAGGAGTTTTCGAGTTTTGTAGAGGCAATCCGGCAGCGGGCGAGGGAGAGAAAACAGCGTCTCGGCAGAATTGTGCCGATGCCTTGGGAAATTGTGAAGGTGATGCGTCAGTTTGGGAAGATTTACAAGCAGCAAAAACAGTTTACTGCGCCGGGAGATTTGCTGCCGCCTGCGGGTTTTGTGCTTCCCTCACCGATTGATAGGTATGATGCTTGGCTGGAGGTGAATCAGTGGAACGATCGCGCGCGCGATTATCTGATTTCTCGGTTAAAATCCTGTGGGGAAGCGCTGCCAAAAATCTCGGTGGTAATGCCAGTTTACAACCCGCAGATAGAATTTCTCGAAAGTGCGATCGACAGCGTAATCAATCAAGTTTATCCAAACTGGGAACTCTGCATTGCCGATGATTGCAGCACCGAATTTACTGTTGCTGAAAATTTGAAAAATTGGGCCGCAAAGGACGATCGTATCCGCATCACATTTCGTACAGAAAACGGCAACATCAGCGCAGCAACCAACAGCGCCGCCGCCCTCGCAACAGGCGACATCATCCTGTTTTTAGACAACGACGACGAACTCACTCCCGACGCATTAGGCGAAGTCGCCCTATATTTTGCGGCGCATCCAGCCACCGATTTTCTCTACTCAGACGACGACAAAATCGACACCAAAGGTCGCCGATTCGCCCCGCAATTCAAACCGGAATGGTCGCCGGAACTGCTGCTTTCCTATATGTATCT
>JARCMA010000027.1 GCA_030248405.1 Microcoleus sp. MP8IB2.171 | reverse complement strand
TGTAAAATCATCAAAATCAAACAACCTCAAGTTATAGTCCTCGAAAATGTCAAGCACTTAATTCATCACGACAAGGGAAATACATTAAAAGTAATTATTGCCAGTCTTCGAGAGTTAGGATACAGCGTAGACTACAAAATCCTGAACGCTAAAGACTTTGGAATTCCTCAACATCGAGAAAGGATATTTATTATTGGAACTAAAGGTAAAGAGTTTGAATTTCATCGACTCAAAAGTAGGTTCCCTCCGAAAATCAGAGAATTTCTAGACGAATCAGGCGATTTTGAAATATTGGATAAGTCCGAGTACACTTTAATTGATCATCCGAGAAAGCAAGTTTCGGGACTGTTATTTGTAGGTTATAGAAATAAGGGCACTTGGAAAACTGGTGTGAGGCCAAATACAGAACATTTATCGAGAGTTCATCGACAGCCTAATCGAATTTATTCGGTAGATGGTGTGCATCCAACAATCCCTTCGCAAGAAACATCTGGCAGGTTTTTTATCTATTTTCCTGAAACCAACACTGTGAGGAAACTTACGCTAAGAGAATGTTATCGACTGATGGGTTTTCCTGAAAATTTTAAGGTTCATCCCAGGGCTGGGGAAAGTTACAAGCAAATTGGGAATTCTGTTTGTGTGCCGGTGGTGGAAGCGATTGCGACAGAAATATTAATGGGGGGTTGAAATCCTGGCAATGGCGGGGGATTTCCCCTACATAAACTTTCTTCCCGCTCAGATGGAATCAAAAATAATTGCTTCTAAGTTATGCTATAGTAAGATTGTTCAAGCATCAGAGGCGATCGCGCTTAGTTTGCCAAAATAAAGGTTTAATATGTCTAGAAAGGATACCTATCATGATGTAGTTAAATACGCTCTAATCCGAGAAGGATGGATAATCTCGCACGATCCATATTTAATTCAATCAGATCCTAAACTATACATTGATTTGGGTGCCCAAAGAACGATAGCAGCCGAAAAGAATCGTGCTAAAATTGCAGTAGAAGTCAAGAGTTTTATTGCAGATTCCCAGGTAACAGAACTCCAAAGGTCTGTAGGTCAATATGGAATATACCAAGAATTATTAAAAATACAGGAACCGGATAGAGAGCTTTACTTGGCAATTCCCATTGATGCTTTTGAGAATATATTTAGTCGGCAAGTCGGAAAATTGGCGATTGAGAAGTTCAAGTTGAAATTAATTGTTTTCTCTTTTTCGGAGGAAGAACTGCAATGGATAGTATCATAAGCTTTTACAAGCAATGCGTTAAAAAACTGCTCTGTCAATATGAATATCTCAAAGATGGGGATTCTCAAATAGAGCTAATTTTTGATGATGAACGAATGCGCTATATGGCTGTCTGGGTGGGATGGTACAAATATAAGCGCATCCATCAATGTGCGGTGCATATCGATATTGTCGTCGGCGATAGTGCAGTGGTGGGTGATAGTCATCGCATTATTATTCAGCGTAATGACACAGAAGATTCAATAGTAGCGCAACTGGTAGAAATGGGAATTTCCCAGAATAATATTAGTTTGAGTTTCATACATCCTATACATGGAGGGTATGTAGAACAAGAGGGGGATGTAGTTGCTGCTATAACTAGCTAATTAGTGCTGAAACAGGTAATATAGAAGTTGAGCTATGTTTGCGAAGGTTGCCCTACAATGAACCACTGCAACCAGTAGACTAATGTTGGCGATGAAACGATATCCTCAACAGCATATTCATCCTTTGTATGGTGAAAAATGTCAACTGGTTGCTCCGCACTATACGGACAAAACAGGCGGACTGTGCGATCGCGATCTAAACTTGTCCAATCTAGTGTAATACTACCTGAATCGTCTGTACTTGTCGATGCTTTAGGGAAATTATTACCCAAAACATCATAGGCTTCTACAATCAATTTCATCGCTGTCTTAAAAGCGTACTCAGTCGGTCTCAAAATTCCATATTCGTCTTCTTCTTCTAAATCTAAAAGTTCCAGAAGACGTTCAATTGTTACCCGGAAGTTTGATAATCCCTTCGTGCTACTGCTATCAGTAATCTGTTCGTTAGCTACAGTCATAAGATGTAAGTTCCTCAATGCCGATCGCCAATTTCATCTTAACACAGGCTCATCAGCGAAGCGAATCGGCATTGAAACGATATAATTCTATGGAAAAATTCTGTATATGTCTCGGCGGTGCGCTACTCGCTGACAAATTAAAGTGTTTGTTGGTGCATCAACCGTAAGTCCGATACGGTAGTCACCAACACGAATTTTATATTTATCTGGATAACCTTTCATTTTTTCCAGATATCCTAATGCAAAGGGATTGTCTGATTCTAAAGATTGAAAGACTATCGGTTCTATCCTACTTTTAATTTCAGCAGGTAAAGCAGCCAGTTCTTTTATAAACCGATTTGTATATTCAACTTGCCACATGATTTTATTTTATTGAGTTGTAATACTTAAGTGCTTGTTCTTTTGATAATCGCTCATCATCTTCAGTTTCTTCTATGAGTTTAGCCAGGCCATAGTTTTCCAAAATCTCCTCAATTTTCTCAAATTGTTCAAGGGGGATTTGAACAGCTATCGGCTGGTGATTTTCGTTGACTACATAACTTTTTTGAATTTCTAGCATTTGGTAATTTTGTTGTATAAATGGCTATTAAATATTATAGTTGATCCATTTTTTTTGTCAAGAGGCGATCGCGCTGCTCTCCGATCTAATCCTGTTCGGAATTAAACTACTTTTTTTATGATTTTATTTCCCAGTTCCCAATGCTTAATTCATTCAAAAATAATTCAAAAATCTGACTTTTGAAGCTATAATATAAATTACCCAAGATAGACATACTCGTCATGGAAGAATTACTCATATTAAAAAGCTTACTGCTAAAAGGCGATATACCGGGGTCATTAGCTATAGTTGAAGAACTCGAAGAAATGAGCAGAAAAGACATTATTAAAACTATTCGCAGTTATGCAGTAATTCTACTATTGCATCTGATAAAACAGCAAGCAGAAAAGCGCACAACTCGCTCCTGGGATGTCTCCATTCGGAACTCGGTTCTAGAAATTCAGGAGGAAAATGAGCGTCCGCGAAGTGCGGGGTTTTACCTGCCCCTAGAAGAGTTACGCACAGTTGTAGAAACTGCTTACAAACAAGCTATTAACAAAGCTTCCCTAGAAGTGGAAGAAGGGCGTTATGAACCAAGAGAATTGTCACAGTTGGTGAATCGAGACGAAATTATCGATCGAGCAATGGCTTTAATCTTATCAGAATCTAAATCTGAAGTAATTTTGTAGTAAGGATTTAAGTCCTTACTACAAACTTGTCTTAAGCTGGAACTTGGATTCTTTCACTTCCAGAAAGTTCAAACGCGGCGTGAATTGCCTTCAAAGCAGTTACACCCTGTGCCTCATCCACGACGCAGCTAATCTTAATCTCGGAAGTCGCAATCATTTGAATGTTGATTTGCTGGCGGGAAAGCGCTTCAAACATCTTTGCCGCTACTCCCGGATGCGCTACCATCCCGGAACCGACAACGCTAACTTTGGCGATTTCTGTATCGACTGCTACTTCGCCCCAGCCGAATTCAACTGCTGATTTTTCTAGGACTGTTTTAGCTGCTTCTGCGTCAATTTGTGCTACGGTAAATGCAATGTCGCGCGTTAATATGCCGTCGATATTGTGACATCGCTGCGATTGAATGATTGTATCTACGCTGATATTTTCCTCGGCTAAAAGTCCGAACATTTTTGCTGCTACTCCTGGTCGATCGGGCAATTGGCGAATTGCTAGACGCGCTTGATTGAGATCCAACGCAACGGCGCGGACTGCGGGCGGTTTGTGGGATGATGCATGCAGCCCAACAGGGGAGTTGGCGACATCAAAGGCTTTGCAGAGTTCGGCAACGGCCCGATCGCAATCTTCGGCATCGATCGCACAACTAACTTTTACCTCCGATGTGGAAATCATTTGAATGTTAATTCCCGCATCCGCTAAAGTCTTAAACATCTGCGCCGCTACCCTCGGACGACCGATCATTCCTGCACCCGCAATGCTAACTTTAGCTATTGGCCGCTCTTCTGCTTTCACTTCCGGTTCTCCCAATTCGGGGCGAGAATTCTTGCCGAGGGCGGGGATAATTGCATCTGCAACGGCGGTGGCTTGTTGCAGAGATTTTCGCGTCACTGTGAAGGCAATATCGTTAGTATTTCCTTCATGAATTGACTGAATAATTAAGTCTACATCGAGGTTTTGCTGCGCGATCGCACCAAACAACCGCGCTGCTACTCCCGGGCGATCGGGCAAACGCAACAGCGACACCCCTGCCTGATCCAAGTCAAACTCCACCGCATCGACCGCTTTTGCGAGCTCCAAGCCCTCCAAAGGCCGGGGTTGCGGTGGGGGGGACACTACCCGCGTACCGGGAGCGTCACTCCAGCTAGAAAGCACTACCAGCGGTACGCCGTAATTCTTGGCAATTTCTACGGCGCGCGGGTGGAGGACTTTTGCGCCCAAACTTGCCAATTCCAGCATTTCGTCGCAGGTGATTTCGTCCATCAATTGCGCGTCGGCAACCAAGCGCGGATCTGTAGTCAGAATTCCGGGCACGTCGGTATAAATTTCGCACCTGTCGGCCCGCAGCGCGGCAGCGAGGGCAACTGCTGTGGTGTCGGAACCGCCACGCCCCAAGGTGGTAATTTCCAATTCTCCGGCATCGGCGATACCTTGGAAACCCGCAACCACAACAACTTTACCGCTTTTTAACTGGGTTTCAAGCCGCGCCGGGTCGATCCGCAAAATCCGGGCGCGGGTGTGGGCGGCTTCGGTGACAATGCCGACTTGGGCGCCGGTGAGGGAAATTGCGGGCTGTCCCATTTCCTGCAATGCCATGCTCAAAAGTGCGATCGAGACTTGTTCCCCAGTGGAGAGCAACATATCCATTTCCCGCTTGTTGGGATTTGGGGAAATTTCCTTGGCGAGTTTAACTAAACCGTCGGTGGTTTTGCCCATCGCCGAAAGTACGACAACGAGAGAGTTGCCAAGCTGTGCTGTTTTTACAACTCGTCGGGCTACCTCCAAAATGCGATCGACTGTACCAACCGAGGTTCCGCCATATTTCTGAACAATTAGTGCCATAGGATTTATACAAAAGTGATGCAATACTTACCAGTTAATATACGCAAATTCTGGATTATAACCGATGTCGATCTTGTTTTTGAGGCTGGTAGCTCCCAATCAAGAAACCGGGTTTTTTGCGAGATTGAGGGTTTGAATCGAATACCTTGGCCCAAAAACCCGGTTTCTCGTCACCGATGCGTCAGTCCAAAGAAACCGGGTTTTTGGGAGATTGAAGATTTTTGGCGCATATTTTGGCGAAAAAACCCGGTTTCTGGCCACCTATTAGCTGCCTTCTAACTCTCGCAAACGCGCTTCTAAAGCTTGAATTCGCAACTCAGCTTCTATGCGCCTTTGTCGTTCTCGTTCTGCTTCTAACTGCGCTTGTTCGGCGGCTAATTCGGCTTGATCGGCCCGTTCCTCCGCCGCCGGCAGCAAATTCCCGGATGCCTCCCACCAGCGCAGCCAAGGCAGTTCTACGCCCTGATAAACTCCTTGCCAAATACCTAATTCTACTCCTATTTGGGCGATCGGGTAATGTCCGCGATTATTTTGTGGGACTAACTCGAACCGATCCTCTACCAAATGATACACTTCAACTTGTGCCTTTTTGACTTCATAAATTCCGTAAAAAGCAGGTCTAATTATCCGCTCGTAAATCCAGAATTTGCCTTGGCGAGGAGTCCTATCTCTTTCTTCACTGCCATCGCCAGACACAAATTCAAGTACAATCAGAGGCGGCATTAATTCCTGCCAGATGACATAGGAGCGACGAAGATTTCCGTCAAGAGTTGGCGGCACGTCGGGCACGTAAAACCAATCAGGTGCTTCGGCTCCTCTTTCTGGCGGTTCCGGGGGCCGGGCCACTCGCCAGTAAATACCGGAATCTTGACCGATGCAGTATTGTCCGTCGGGATGAATTTGGTCTAAAATCGGTCGGATTGATGTTGTTAACAGGATGCTTTGAGGATGTTCTTGGAAGTTTTTCACAAAACTACCGTCGGAGTCTGGTAATTGAGTGTGGTCTGGGAAATCTGTTGCTATAATTTCTGGTTTTTCGATGACACTCATTTTGACCTCTTGAATGTTTAAAAATTATAGTTATAATTAGTGACTTAGAGATTAATAATGCTATGATCTTATGGAAAACATCCGGTTGCTATATAGAATACTTTAAGGAATATGAGTCAGTACAAGTTAACTGTTTTTGACTTCGACGGCACTTTGGCAATGACTCACAAAGCGATTGTGTCTTGCTTTACCCAAACTTTTGAAAGTTATAATATTACCCCGCCTGCTGCTGATACTATTATAAGTACGATCGGCATCAATTTACCAAATAGTTTCAAAATCCTCCATCCGGCGATCGAGGAAAGCGCAATTCCCGAATGGGTGGAAACTTACCGCTCTTATTATCGGACGGAAGGTGAAAAGCAGGTAGATTTATTTCCGGGGACAAAGCAAGTATTGCAGTTGGCGCGCCAGTCTGGATTGAGCCTGGGAGTTTTTAGCAACAAACACGTTAGTTTTGTGAATTTGTTACTGCAAAAATTGAAAGTTTACAGTTTTTTTGATTTAATTTTAGGTGATAATGGAGAAATAATTATGAAACCAAACCCGGCTGTTTTTCACTCGATTATTAAACCGCTGTTCCCGGAGTTGGATAACAGTCAAATTTTAATGGTTGGCGATACAGCGATTGATTTGCTGTTTGCTAAAAATGCTGGGATAGATGTTTGTTGGGCGGCTTACGGATATGGCGATCGCGCTCAGTGTCTCGCCCTAGAACCGACTTTCGCGATCGACGATATTTCGGAACTTGCTGTGTTCCTTCAAAATTAATGTTTTCTCGTTTTTTTTCAGAAGAGTTTGAATCATTTAACTAAAAAGTATTTAATTATTATTATTTTTTTAGTAGAGCCGGATGATGTATTTTTTATTTAATCAAAAAAATAAATGCCCGAACTTGTAAGCTGCCTAAACTCTGCCAAGCAAACCATACCAAAGATAGAGGGATTGCGGGAACAGCTATTATAAATTAACAAGTAGGATTCGTTTGAAGGTAGAAGGCACAAGGCAGAAGCAAAGAGAAAAAAAACGAGGGAAGCCAGATTTTTTTAGGTAGGATTTACCGCCCAAATTCTGCATAATAGCCTTCTAACTTCTGCCTGTGGAAAACAGGCAATTCTGTTAAAGTCTAGGGTGTGCTGCCAGTCGGGATCTACAATAAACTCTATTTATAGAAACTCATGCAGATAGATATAAGCATTCCTTCTGAAACGCTATCGCCGACTCGTACTGGCGGCACACCGAATTTAATAGAAGAAGTATTTCGGCTGTACGATCGCGCCCTGGCAGCTACCAGCAACGGCATCACGATCGCGGACGCTACCCGGCCAGACAAGCCCATAGTCTACTGCAACCCGGCTTTCGAGCGGATTACAGGCTACGATCGCAGCGAAATAATCGGGCACAACTGCCGCTTCCTACAAGGCCCGGATACCGATGGCGCTGCCGTCGATCAAATCCGTGTGGCCCTGCAAGAACAACACGACTGCAAAGTAGTTCTGAAAAACTACCGCAAAGACGGCACCCCCTTCTGGAACGAACTCACCATCTCGCCCGTGCGCGACAGCAGCGGGAT